>JBPCXM010000279.1:0-8499 GCA_051008535.1 Pseudomonadales bacterium
GATTTTCATTGTGCGCAACCGCCCGGTCTACCTGACCACCTTCGAGCACCCAAAGACATGCTCGTGGTTTGTCGGCGTTCGGCTCCAGTTGTTTTAGCATTTCTAGGTTTTGTTCCTCTGGCGCGCAGATAACTTGCACAGCGCTGGCCAAACCTGATTTATCAATCAGGTTTAAAAATGGCATATAATTCTTTGTAATTTCACCATTTTCTTTAGGAATTAATAGATAAAACTGCTTGCCATCAATGCCTTTGGTCATGGCCGTGCTGCGCTTTAGGGTGGCACTGTTGATCGCAGGAATATAGCGTCCGTAACGATTGACGCTCTTGATGGCCTTCTTGGTGATGCCGGCAAGATTGGGGCGCTTCTCATCTGGATTTTCACCGGAGCCAATACCGCCACCGAACTCAATGATTGTTTGTACATCGTCTTTCAATACACGTTGCATGCTCCAAATCCATTTAACCGGATTAAAAAGTTGAAAAAACAATAGTGCCTTAATACGCGCCGGATCGTCAGCGTGGTAGTTGCCCGAGAAATTGGAAATCACTTTGACCTTAGGGGTCGCCATAGGGGTGGCCTCTAAATGGGGCCGAAATGCTTCAGCCGCCTTGGTCATAAGGTATGTATGGAACGCTCCTTCGGTGTTGAGGAAGGTGCCTTTCTTTGAGTAGTGTTCAGTCGCGTGATCTGCAACTGCTTGCAAATCTTCTTCGGTACCACCGACGACGGTCTGCTGGGGCAGGTTACACCCGCCGATACCGCAGTAGTAGCTGCTCACAAAAGAGCGCACCGTTTCGAGGTCCATTGGAAACGCAATCATCTTACCCCTGCCGTACTCGCTCATCAGTTCACCGCGTTTCTTAACTAGCTGCAGTGCGTCTTCAAAGGTCAGCGCGCCAGCGGCGACCAGCGAGGAATACTCGCCGAGGCTATGTCCAGCGCACACAAAAGGCGTCACCTTGTTATTATTCAGGTCTTCAAATACACGCAGGCAGGCGATGGAATGCGTTAACAGCGCCAGTTGCGTGAACTGAGTCCGGTTCAATTTATCTTCGGGGTCATTGAACGACAGTTCGGCCATATCGAAACCGAGAGTCGTGCTGGCTTGTTGGTAGACATCGCGCGCGCTGCCGTAGTCGGCGTATATATCGCTTCCCATGCCAACGTACTGCGAGCCCTGGCCGGGGAAGATATAAATTACTTTATCGTCAAGATTCTGCATGGTGCCATGAGTCCTTTGGGTTGTATTTCTGGGATAGGAATAGTTACGCTGACTTTTAGTGCATGCAGCACCAGTTTACAGCCAAAGATCGGCAGCGAGCAAACCAGCACAAGCAGTTTAAATTAGACTCAGTTGTTTGTGAGCGGCGCGGCGACGTACAACTTGATAGTTTCGCCGTTTGCTTCCAGCTGCACCATGCGCTCGAAACGAAAACCCAGCTTCTCAAGCAGCTTGCAGGATGCATGATTGTCTTGCGAGGTGATGGCTACGATTTTTGAAAAACCCAACACGTTCCTAGCGTGCGACATTACTGCAGACGCTGATTCAAAAGCATAGCCTTTGTCCCAGTAATCCGGAAGAAAAGCAAAACCAATGTCTACGTCGTCCAGTGACTCGCGTTTGATAAGGCCGCACATGCCAATGGGCTCGCCGCTGCGCTTCAGTTCCACCAGATACATACCGAAGCCCAGGCGATCATACATATCAACCGGGCCACTCTGTATATAGTGCTCCGCATCGCAAAGTGTTTTCACACCTTTGTCGCCGATGTACTGAAGCCACGATGGCTGGTTCACGAGTCGGAGGATGAATGCTGCATCATTGGAATTTAGCCAACGAAGAAGCAAGCGTTTAGACTCAAGAATTTTCATTATTGAGCCTGTCTTGGCTGGGGTGTGTTGGTGTGCTCTTTACTGACTCACTACATGCTGTTTAAACAGCATAATGGAGTCGAGTAGAATATTGCCTGCTTCCTGCAGGAAGGCATCGGGAACATCTTCTTCTTTTTCTTTGTTCGTTTGTGCGCTGGGCTGTGCGACCTTCTCCTCTGGCTCGGTATCTTCATCACCTAGTTCGGCTAGCGGTTCTTCTCCTTTGGCTATGCGGCGTTTGTTTTCTATGCTCAACTGTGCGGCTTTGTCTGCAGTTTTTTGATCGCGTCGCACGGATTCATTAAGAGATAACGTCTTGCGCTGCCGCGATTTTTCTAATAGAGCGATTTGGTCGTGCAAGTAAACAAAGTCAGGGTCGGTTTTAGCCCTGGCGCCGTGCTGCTCCTGTAATGCGCTCAGAATGGCATCGATCGGGTAGTAATTTCGATGTGGCACAGCGTGGATGGTATCCCAAGATAGGGCTTTTTCTAACGCGCTCTCACCAACTTCTTGCGTATCATAAAGTTCCGGGAACAGCACGTCAGGAATCACGCCACGGTGTTGTGTGCTATCACCTGAAACGCGATAAAATTTCGATTCTGTCAGCTTAAGATGCCCTTCGGTCAACGGGCTTAACGACTGCACGGTACCCTTACCAAAAGATTGACTGCCGACAATAACCCCGCGTTCGTAGTCTTGAATGGCAGCGGCAAATATTTCTGACGCTGATGCGCTCAAGCGATTGATCACTACCGCCAGCGGACCATCGTAGTAAGCGCCGTTGGAGCGCGATTTGGGTTCGCGGTCGACCCGAGAATTGGCGTGGCGGATCTGAACCGTGGGGCCGGAGTCTATAAACAGCCTGGACAGCGCATTGGCTTCGCGCAATGATCCACCGCCATTGTCGCGCAAATCTACAATAATGCCGGCAACGCCTTCTGTGACCAGTTCATCGATCAAGCGCTTCACATCACGTGTGGTGCTTTTATAGTCGGGATCGCGGCGTCTTAGCGCATCGAAATCTATATAAAAGGCCGGGATGTCAATCACGCCAATTTTGTAGAGTTGATCGTCTTGCACTAATTCAATCACTTTCTTTTGTGCCGATTGTTCTTCGAGCTTGACCTTGTTGCGCACGATCGTAACGAGTTTGGTCTCGTCTTCACTGGCAGCACCTGCGGGAATGACTTGCAGGCGAACCTTGGTGCCTTTCGGGCCACGTATCAGATCAACGACTTCATCCAATCGCCAGCCAACGACATCGACAACTCCTTTGGTTTCACCCTGACCCACGCCGATAATGCGATCAGCAGGTTGTATTGCTCCCTGCTTGTCGGCAGGACCAGCGGGCACCAAGCGCACCACTTTCGTGTATTCATCCTCGCGTTGAAGCACAGCACCAATGCCTTCCAAAGACAGGCTCATATTGATGTTGAAGTTTTCCGAATTGCGTGGCGAAAGGTAACTGGTGTGCGGGTCGTATAATTGCGCCAGTGAATTCACAAAAACCTGAAACACATCTTCGCTGTTCATTTGCTGCAAACGTTTAACCTGGCCAGCGAAACGTTTGCGCAGTACCTTCTCAATCTCTTCGGATGATTTGCCTGCCAGTTTTAGACTAAGCGCACTGGCCTTGATGCGTTTGCGCCATACTTCATCGGCCTCCTTAGCATTCTTCGGCCATGGCAGTTCCGAGCGATCATATGTCAGCGCTTCGTCTTTCTTGTAGTCAAAATTTTGGATCAGCTGCGGTAGTTGTTTAAGGTTTTGTTCCAGGCGCTGAACCAGCAGCTCTTGATAGCGAGTGAATATTTCAAATCCGGGCGCTAAATCGCCTTTCTTGAGTTTGTCGTCTAACGACAAGCGGTATTTCTCAAAACGATTAACATCTTGCCGGGTAAAGAAGCTTTTGCCGGGGTCGAGGTTAGCTAAGTAGTGGTCGAGTAGCGTTGACGACAAGTCGTCATCAAACGGCAAGTCCTGATAGTGGTAGTGCGTGAGGCGATCAATGATCTCCTTGGCGGTTTTGGCTTGTGCTTTGGTGTAGGCAATGCCTGATTTGGCGGTATCGGCATTAAAAGCTTGTGTTCCAGCCAGGAAGCCAAGACTAAGGCTTAGGGCCAGGAAACAGATCAATCTGATCAATATCGGACTCCGGGAAGCGAAATGACGGCGGGTTTTTGCTAGCTTACCGTAAAGTGTAGTTCATCGAAACCACAAGGGGCAGTCACAAAGCTGTAAATATGTGGGGTTGGTACCACCGCGTTAGCAGTGGCACCCGGTGTCGATTTTACTTTTTAAGTAGATCTCTGATTTCGGTCAGCAGCACTTCTTGTGCAGGTGGCGCGGCTGGTGCTGCTTCTTCTGCGTCCTTTTTCATGGAATTCATTGCCTTGATGGCCATAAAAATCGCAAACGCGACAATGACGAAATCGAACACTGTCTGCAAGAATGCACCGTATTTTAGCGTCACAGCCGCCACTTCACCTTCGGCTGCCTTTAAGGTCACAGCCAGGTCGGCAAAATCTACCCCACCTACCAGGAAACCAATCGGCGGCATAATTATGTCTTCCACAAAAGACGACACAATCTTGCCAAATGCCGCGCCAATTATGATACCCACGGCCATGTCGACGACATTGCCGCGCATCGCAAAGCCTTTAAATTCACTTATCATGCTCATATTGTATCCCCAGTTATCCAGTTTTTTTAAACAGAATGGCGCCGCTCGTTGGGATATCTAACGATTTCGCTAATTCGCACCGGCGGCTTGCGTATTTGACTGCATTGCAGTCATGTAATCAACAGACTAAGCGCAGCAGAAGGTAAAATGAACAAATATGAATTGGTTTGGTGTTGATGCGGTTGAATGTTGCGCAGATATGCCGCAGGTTATGCCGTCTTCAAAAATTTTACATTTGGTTCAGGTGCAGAAATGGCGTCTGCTAATTGTTTTGTAGAGCCTACGTTACTTGTAGAGGGCTAATGAAAACAAATAGATAGCTGTTTTTACTCACAGGTGGAGGCGCGTCGAGAATTTGTTATCGACCCTTATGATAATTGCGGCAGTAATAACTTGTTTAAAAACAAATAGATAGAGATGCATCCGAATCTAGGCCTTGAAATCGTTCGAGTGTGCATAATACCGATCGCTCTGTGCGAAAAAAACACACTACCGCTTGTTAATAGCGATCCATATGCTATATAGTCGCCCTCAGTAAGTTCGTGTAAATATACATATATCTCACTTTGTTATGTTGTAGGGAGTACGCAAGTGAATCTGAGCAAAATATTGGGGATCGCTATGGTCGCCGCTTTTGCAATGGCGGAAGCGAACGCCGCGCAATTCGGCAGCGATAATTTCCTGGCGCCAACTAAAGGTTCGTCTCGTGGTGCAGCAGGTTGGTTAATTGACCCCAGCGCTGTGCCGGTGAATTTGGGAGGTAGCGGGCTGAGCGCGGCGGGCCAATCAAACGGTGTGGAAAAGGCAATCAGTCTTGCGGCTGGTCAGAGTGGTTCTGCCGATGGACGCCATCTTGCGAGTGGATTTTTTAAAGATAATTTCAGTTTAACCTTGTCTGAAGATGCTGCCGTTAGTGTGTCATTGAAAGATCAAGCACGCGGTTCTTTGTTTAATATTGACAATCTAAGTCTCTCGCTGATGGATGCGGCCGGAAACTTGGTTGCGCAGGCGGGTGAGGGTGAGAGTTTCATCACATCCATGTTGCTCAAGGGTGAATACACCGTCTCTGTCACTGGTCTGTCACAGGCGGTAAAAGGTGGCGTCTACAGTGCCCAACTGCAATCCATCGCAACTCCCATCCCGGCGGCGGCCTGGCTATTTGGCTCGGCACTTGCTGTGATGGTCGGTATGACGAGGCGTAGAAAAGCTTAAGCTATTTGCTACAACTTTGCAGTAAATAAACAGTCAAAACCGGTGGTCTTCAAACCACCGGTTTTTTATATGTATAACTCCTCTGTTGTTGGCAAACTATCATTGCCGCCTTTATTTGAACTAAATTTAGCTAAATCGATTACTTTTATGACGCAACGCCTCTTTGTTGGATTTTTGTTATTTGTCTCTTTTGCCACGGTCGCTGAGCCCTACACGGTCAACCCGGGTGATGTGCTGCAGGTTTTCGTTTGGAATGAAGAAGAGCTTTCACGCGAAACGCTGGTGCGGCCTGACGGTATGATTAGTTTTCCAATGATCGGCGATGTGCAGGCTATCGGCAGCACGCCAACAGAATTGGCGGCGAAAGTGTCTGAGGGACTGAGTAAGTTTTTGCGCGACGCGCCTGTTGTCACGGTATCGGCGCTGCAGCTTAATGGTAACAAGGTATTTGTACTGGGCAAGGTGGCACGCCCCGGCGAGTTTCTAATGACCAGCAGCACCGATGTGACGCAAGCTTTGGCACTGGCTGGCGGGCTCAACACCTTCGCCGCCGAAGACGATATCAAGGTATTGCGGCGCAACAAGGATGGTTCACAGAGCGCGATTCCTTTCAACTACGCCAGCGTGAAAGTGGGCAAGAAACTTGATACCAACATCATCCTGCAAAGTGGTGATGTGGTTGTTGTGCCGTAGGCACAACAGTGGCCATAAAAGCAATAGCAAAACGCATCGAGGTAGCTATATCGAGGGTTACGCGATACGTAACGTCCGTTACTAGCACCCCCTCCTTCGCCTTTCAACTAGCTGGTTGCTTCCTCCTTTTAGGGCTAAGTTTTCAATCCGCCGCAAAAGAATATTCAGTGGAAACTGTTTTGCGTGCTGGTGGTGAGTACGACGATAATGTGCGTCTCGACGAAGATGACATTGACATTGCGGGTGTGGTGGTATCGCCGAAGTTAAATTTTGGGGTTAGAACAGAAAGGTTTGATTTAGCGCTCAATACAGCCCTCGATTTTGCCCGCTTTAATAAAAGCGAGTACAACTCAGATGATCAGGATATTGCGCTGGCATCGTCTTACGCATTTGAGTACAACGTGTTTAAGGCCGCTGCACAGATTAAGCGCGATTCAACCCGAACCAGCGAATTTCTGGACACTGGTGAAATAGGAGAAACAGCAGCCCGTCGCGAAGCGCAAAATCTCACTTTAGCCTGGCAGCATTTGTTTACCGAAAAGCAATCGCTAGAATTGTCCGCCAGCTATGCGAACGTTGAGTACGAGTCAACAAACTCAAATTTAAACGACTATGACTATGCTGGAATAAATGCAGCATACGCGATTGCGCTTTCGGATCGTACGCGATTAATCACACAAGTAGTGGCGAATCGGTTCGGGTCAGACACATTTGGTGATGTGTTGTTCGGTCAGCGCGCAACTGGTGCAGTATGCCAACCCGGTTCTTTTGTTGTGATTGGTACAACTATTCATCGTTGTCCATCTTTCGTCTCTGCAGAGATTGAGCAGGACACCTACGGAATGAATGTCGGCGTAGAACGCATCCTAAGCGAAAAGTTGTTGTTCTCTATTGCGGTTGGTGCGAACTATGTCGAAAGCAGCTTTGATTCGCGAGAGGCGGATATCTTTTCCGAACAAAGCCGGCTAGACTTGTTGGCTGGTTTGGAAGATGAAGATGACACTTCGTTTTTCCTCAGTTCCACGTTGCGATACTCGGGCGAGCGAACCACCCTGAGCTTAAATTTGAGTTCCAACACGAAACCTAGCGCCAATGGCTACCTGTTGCTCAGCAATCAACTACTGTTCAATGTCGACTACCAGCTTTCCGAGCGAAGCAAGGTGTTTGCCAGGCTCGACTTAATTGACAGCCGATCGGTGGGCGATGCGGTCGACTCTTCAGGTCGATCGCTGAGTTCGAACGACAGAACTTATGGTGCCGCTAGAGTTGGTGCAAGCTACCGTCTGACTGAAGCTTGGTATTTAGAGGCTTCGTATCGCTATCGCGCGCAAGATCGGGAATTTTTTGATGAAATTGCAAAATCTAACGCTGCATATTTAAAAATTGTATATAAACCACACAAAAAAACCTGGTCGCGTTAATATAGCCTGGGTTTAATACGGTCGAAATCAATTAACGCAATTGCTATGGAATTTACAGAGTTAGAAGAAAACACAAAAGAGTTTTCAGATTACGTTGAGATTCTCAAACGTAGGAAAAAACCCATGTTCGTTGTTGCGGGCGCAATCTTGCTACTGACGCTGTTAGCGCTGGTGCTTTGGCCTCCGACCTTCCGTTCCACTGCCACTATTCTTATTGAAGAGCAGGAAATTCCGCGGGACTTAGTGCGGTCTACTATTACGAGCTTTGCTGCACAGCAGATTCAGGTGATTAACCAACGCATTATGACCATGACGAACATCATGAATCTGATCGATAAATTTAAGCTCTATCACGACGATGGAAAGCTCAGCAAACCGCGAATGGAAGTTGCGACGGAATTTCGTGACGCTGTGTCGATGGATCTGGTCAGTGCAGACGTGATTGATCCGCTAAGCGGCAGGCCTACCGAAGCGACTATTGCGTTTACCCTGTCATTCGACTATCGCAGCGCTACTCAATCACAAAAAGTTACCAATGAACTAGTCACTTTATACCTCAATGAAAACCTGCGCGCCCGCAACCTGCAAAGTGCAAACACCTCAGATTTTTTGCTC
>JBPCXM010000280.1:0-6395 GCA_051008535.1 Pseudomonadales bacterium
GAAACCAGCGAGTTCAGCAATTTTTTCTCATCCGCAAACAGTTTCTTTAGCAGTTTTTCTTGATCTTTAAACGCTGCTTTAAGCAGTTTCTCCTGCGCTTTGGACACTCGTTTTACTTCGGCAAGCGCATCGTTGTAAGATTTTTTGTAGTTACTGGCGGCGGCTTTTTTCGCCGTTGTTTTCTTTTTAGCCGCAGGTTTTTTCTTTGCAGCGGCTTTCTTTGCGGGCGCTTTGCGAGCCTTGGTTTTTTTCTTGGGCGTGGCCATGTCGTGCTCCTTCGTTCGGGTGTGAAGTGAGTTGAGTAGAGTAAACGATTTGTTTTAAATATCCAAATCCTGTGCAGATTTTATCGCGCTGCTCGCCAACAAATTACTTTAAAATTCTGCCCAATTTCCGTGCTAGAAATAGCAAGCACTGTCTTACCAGTGCAGAGGAGAACATGCGTAGTTTAAACCCCAACTCTGATTCGCGAAGAAAGTCTATATGGTACTGACGGAATTCGGCTTCTCTTAATCGCAATGGATTGCGCGCAAGAAATCGATAGTAATAGCGTAACTGCATGTTTAATGCGCGTGCATATTCCACGTCGGTGAGAAAGTGATGGCCGAATTTCTGCAAGGTAATAATTCTGCCAACGCCATGCGAGCCTAGCTTTCTGGCGGCTGGCGATTCAGCGCCTATATGGCGTCGCGTGTAGGTCAGCGCCTGGTGTACAAAACCATAGTCGCCGTCGCGCAGTAAATCAATACACACTTCGGTATCAGCATGAAAGTTGGTGGCATCGTAGAAGTCAGTTTTTTGCCGTACTTTATCGGCGCGGTACATAACCGAGCTAGGAGAACCAAATTGATCCTCGATTCTGCCAAGAAAGCGGTCTTTTGCGAGCGCGGCGCCACTGACAAACTCGGTGGGGTAAGGAATCGAATCCATATTGACCCGAGTACCATCGATGCGATACGCGCCTACCAGGGTGACAGTGGGATGTTTTATGGCAACGGCCACCATTTTCTGCAAACAGTCGGGCATTAGAATATCGTCGGCATGTACGACCTTGCAGTATGTGCTCGCGGCGTCGATATGCCGCATGGCAGTATTCCAGTTTTCGATAATCGGAAGCGTTGCGTCATTACGATGATATTTTATGCGCGGGTCTTGTTCGCGATAACGCTGAATAATTTGCGCGGTTGAATCGCTGCTCGCATTGTCGAGGATGATGTATTCCCAATCGTTGAATGACTGCGCCAATACGCTGTCTATACATTCGGCCAAATGGGCTTGCCCATTGTAAACGGGCGTAACGACACTGACGACAACAGACATATGCGATATGTTCCGGAACTACTTGCGTTGCCCGACAACCCGGGCGGGCACGCCAGCGGCAATGGCATTGGCGGGAATATCACTGCGTACCACCGAGCCCGCTGCAATCACCGCGCCCTTCCCGATGCGTACGTTTTCCAAAATGGTGACGCCATAACCCAGCCAAACGTCGTCTTCAAGTACAATATCGCCCCGGCTTTCCAGCGGTTGATCGCGCATCAGCACCGTTTTAGCAAAGCCGTGATTATAAGGGTAGAAGGCGCAGGCCGGGGCAATTTGCACCTCTCCGCCGATCAAGATACTGCCACAATAGGCCGATAGTTGGCAGCGTGGTTGAATGTGCGTGTGCGGTCCAATCTCAACCCTGCCACCTTTGCCGGTCTCAATTATTGTATCTTTGTGTAAACAAGATTTATCACCGATGGAGACGCGGGCATTATCGTCCGCGCCATAAACGACCACGCCCGGCCCCAGGAAAACGCTGCGCCCCAGCTCCAACTGGCAGTTTTCCAACACGGCATCCGGCGCGATAAAACTGTTAGGGGTCATGCTGGCTAATCGAGCGAGGCCCTTGTATTGCGGCCCAAACAGACCAGCTAAGCGGCAGCACAGGCGACCGAGCGAATTCGCGCCTGCACCACGCATCCAAAGGCGTTGCCAGCGCGCGCGCAGGCGCAATTTTTGTGACGGGCGATTGATAACAACAACTCCACGCGGGGAATTCAACAACAGTGCAGATTATAGGAGAAAAGCCGGTCATTTACTGCGCCGTAAACAGCAATAATATCCGATAGAAGTTGTGCAGTAATTGTGCAGCTGATTAATTTGAATGCAGCGGTCAAGCGCTACTTTCGACTCTCAGAGTCCCGCAAACGGATCCAGCGCGACCCATTCGGGTAGCATTTTCACATCAATACCTTCTTCATTTGCACGCCGCAGCACGAAGTTCATCGATACATCAAATTCGTCAATAAGAAGCGGCGCTGGGACTAGTGGTTGAGCAAGTGGCCTGGTGAAGTCGTCCCAGTGGATCGGAATAACTCGGCGCGCTTTAACGGCAAGCACAACTTCACGCCAATACGACTCCATATATTCCTGCTCCAGAGTCGCTAACCCGCCGACGCCGAGAAAAACAATATCGGCACTATGCCTTACTAGCGCGCCCTCTATAAAACCGGCACTACTTTGCACCAGGAGCATGCTGTTGTCGTGCTGAATAAGAACCGAATAACTGCCACCTTCGAGGTATGCTGTCGCGCGTTGCGGCGCTTGCAGCGGTTCTTCAATGTTACCCATCGCCATGCCGTGAGGAAAATGTCGGGAGCGGGGCATGGTAACCTGGAAACGGTCGAATCTAATCGTCTCTCCATCCTTCACTACGCGAATGCGCTCTTCAGCCATCCCCCAGCCGCGGCCGATATTTGCAGTCGACTCGGAGCCGAGTAGGATAGCACCTGTTTGTTGTGCTACCTCCGGCGCATCCATGGCGTGATCGTAATGTGAGTGTACGACGATAACGGCCGCAAGCGTGCCGATGCCGGCTCGGGCTAGGCCCTGGGTGATTAACTCGGTGTCGGGTTTGATTTTGGTAAAGAGTGTTTGCAGCAGTCCCGGGCGGGTGAAGAATCCGTCGATCAGTATTGCGGTCTCGCCATCATCAAATAAGAGCGTAGATACACCGAGGAATGTCACTCGTAGGCCGGCACCCTCCTCTTCTGTGCTTGCAAGCCAATGATCTGCGTAGAGGTCCAACGATGGACGGTCATTGAGTGCGTAAACTAGCCAGGCCATCAACAGGCAAAGCGCACCAGCGAAAATAAATACCGCTTTTTTCATGTTATTACCAAGCCTGGAATGTCTGCACTGCCGCTTTACTAGCGTTCAACGGTGACATATTCTTGCAGTTAAGTAAAACTCAAAGAAACACTCACGAGTGTCCATACTGACATCACCGAAGCGCTCGATGTTCATGCTGTTGGGAAGAATAGCGTCGAGTTGGATAAGGCCCGCGGTTCTGCCTGATACGCCGCACACGCTATTTGAAAGCGTCGATAGCCCATGTTATGTGCTGGAAAACAGTGGGCTTGCCGATCGCTTGGCCCTACATATCACGTGTAAAAAACTGAATTTGCCGCTCCCAGGCTCACACAGCGCTACGCGAATTGAAGGCCCAATATCGATTAGGCGCGGGCAAGGATTTTTAGTCAGGCGTTCTCACCATGAGGTGGAACGCCTGCAGACCATGGTGGAGCATGCACGTAAAACATCCGACAACATTATTCTGATACCAGTCGCCGTTTACTGGGGTCGGTCGCCAGATAAAGAACGCTCTTTTCTAAAACTCATGTTCAGCGAGAATTGGACAATTGCTGGACGCACACGTAAGTTTTTCACTACCCTGCTGCATGGCCGACACACCCTGGTCCAATTCAGTGAACCGTTAAGCCTTAGTGACTTGCTACAAGAAGGTCAGGACGCCGCACGAACCAGTAGAAAGCTGTCACGCATACTACGCGTGCACTTCAGGCAACGCCGCATTGCAACGCTGGGTCCAGACCAGTCGCACAAACGCACCATTATTAATCAGGTGCTGCGTAATTCGGCTGTAAAACGCGCCATTCAAACCGAAGATGAGAGTAAAGCGGAGCCAGGCAAACACCAGAATACGGCCGTCGTGATGGCTCGCCAGTACGCCTATGAAATCGCCGCCGATATCTCATATCCCACGGTAAGGGTGCTACAAAAACTGCTCGCCGCCTTGTGGAACAAGCTGTACGACGGCGTGCGTTTTGAAGGGCTGGAACGACTAAGGGGGATTGCTAATGGCAAGGAAATCGTTTATGTGCCATGCCATCGCAGTCATATAGATTATCTCCTACTCTCTTACGCGCTGTACATGCAAGGTTTTTCATTGCCGCATATTGCTGCTGGCTTGAATCTCAACATGCCCGTGCTCGGCTCGATCCTGCGCCGCGGGGGTGCTTTTTTTCTGCGTCGAAGTTTTGCCGGGAACCAGCTCTACGCAGCCGTGTTTAACGCTTACCTCCAGGAGATGTTGCTGCGCGGGCATGCACTCGAATACTTCATTGAAGGTGGCCGCAGCCGCAGTGGCCGCTTGTTACAACCAAAAACTGGTATGTTGTCGATGACGGTACACGGCTACCTTCGGGAACCCCGTTCACCTGTAATTTTCGTTCCCATATATTTTGGTTACGAAAGACTAGTCGAAGGGCAGTCGTTTATCAACGAGCTCAGCGGCAACAAGAAAAAGAAGGAAAGTCTGTTTGGTTTGTTAAAGTCGGTGGGCGCACTAAGGCAAGAATTCGGTGAAGTCTACGCAAATATCGGCGCTCCGCTTGAACTCGATAGTATTCTGCAACGTTACATTCCCGATTGGCAGAGCGAGGAAATTGGCGAAGAAAGACCCACATGGCTTACACCGATTATCGATGAACTTGGAACGGAAATCATGCTGCGAATTAACCGCGCAGCCACCGTGACCCCCATCAGCCTGCTAGCTCTCGCGCTGTTGTCCACGCCACATCAAAATATGGCTAGAATCGATCTGGTACGGCAGCTTGAATTGTACCTGATGTTGTTACAGCGCCTGCAATATAGCGACGAGGTTGTTGTTACCGATAGGAGCGCCGAGGAAATTATCCTCCGTGGCGAACAGTTGGGTTATATCTTTATAGAAGCGCACGCGTTGGGAGAAATAGTGCAGATTAACCCGGGCCAGGCCGTTGCGATGACGTATTTTCGCAACAGCATCCTACACTTGTTTGCCGTGCCAGCCAGCGTTGCCTGCTGTTTCGTTAATCGATCATCCCTCGATGTCGGCGAAGTCAAACGCCTCGCATCTCTAGGTTATCCTTTCCTGCGTACTGAGTTATCCCTGCGATGGGACAGCGCTGTTGTAGGACACGAGATTGACCGCAGTATTGGGTTACTGGAAGAGTTAAAGCTATTGACCAGAAGCAAAGAAGAATTATTGACGCGCAATTCGCAACAAGACGACGCTGTTGTTCAGCTGATGCAGCTGGGCCAGGCGGTAATGCCCGCACTACAACGTTATTACATGACCACGATATTGCTGGCCAAACATGATTCTGGAAGCTTAAGCCAAGCGGAGCTAGAACACATCTGCGAACTCTGCGCCGAACGGCTGGCCATCATGCATGGCTTGCGCTCACCAGATTTTTTCGAGCGATACCTGTTCAGAGATTTTATTCAAACCTTAAAAACACAGGGGCTGGTGACCAGCGACGACGACGGCTCGCTGCACTATCACGCTGGCCTAATAAATGTTGAAGCTGATGCCAAGGCTGTGCTGGATGAACAGATACGGCATAGTATTCGTAGTATTACGGCGCAGGCGTAACTTACTTCAAATATTGGTCGAGAAATTTCACATAAGCCTCGGAAGCGGTGATTCGGTTCTCGCGCTTGAGGAAGCCGTGACCTTCGTCTGGGAACAAAACGTATTCCACCGGAACGTTGTTGGCCCTTATCGCAGCGACCAACTCATCGCTTTCAACCTGTAGCACTCGCGGGTCATTCGCGCCCTGCACAACCAACATAGGCCGCACAATATTATTCGCATGAAACAGCGGCGAAATCCGCCGGTGGCGTTCCTCATCGGTAGCCGGGTCACCCATTTCATCATAAAGTGATTCTTTAAAGGCTTCCCACCAGGGTGGAATACTTTTTAGGGTGCGCACCCAATTGGTCACACCAAAAATATTGATTCCCAGATCAAACGCCTCGGGGTAAAAAGCCAACGCGGCCGCGGTCAAATACCCGCCGTAGCTACCGCCAATAACGCCCACGTTGTCGCCATCGACCCACTGCAATGACTCAAGATATTTACGACCCCAGACAACATCTTTGAGGTCAGACTCACCATGGTGTTTGTCATCCATATGGAAGAATGTTTTTCCATAGCCGGATGAACCGCGATTGTTGACGCCTAGTACCGCATAACCATGATTAACCAAGTGTTGGAATAGCGCTCTGTAGCCCTTGGTGGTTTGCCCTCCCGGTCCGCCGTGAACGAAGACTAGCGCTGGAACTTT
>JBPCXM010000281.1:0-4172 GCA_051008535.1 Pseudomonadales bacterium
GATCTGGTAGCGCTCGCCGGGCGCTGGTGAGGCAATGGCGCCGACCGGACAAATTTTCACGCAATCCAGGCAATGGGTGCAGTCATCGACGGGGTCAATGCGCTTGGTGGTTTGCAGTGGCGCTTCGGTTAACAAACAGGTAAGGCGCGCCCGTGTACCAAACTCGGGTGTGATCAGCAAACTGTGGGTGCCTATAGTTCCCATCCCAGCCGCTTCTGCCACATGTGCATAAGATATGGACGCTTTAATCTGCCCAGGCCGCAGGGGCAAGCCCCGGCTCGGTAGAGCAATTGAACGATAGCCTTGCTTCTTTAAAATCCGCGCTAGATCGTAATTCGCCTGGTCGATTTCCTTGTTAAGTTGATTGACATGAGGGGCCAACAACTCTCCAGTCTTCACACTGCCCGCATATTTCATGGGGTGTTTGATCAGGTTCATATTCTCGGAGGCGTATTCCATACCGATGATAACAGCGGCTTTCGCGGAGGGTAGAAAGGTTTTTATCCCGTATAGGAAATCCGGATGTGAATCTTCGTTTACGGCGAGCACACCCATCAGGTCGGCGTCTATTTCGGCCTTGGTTTCGTCAATCCATGCGCTGCCGAACTGACCCGAGTCTTTTAGAACGGCGTTAATGACATTCATAGTCTGCTCTCACCAAATTAAATCGCTTCAAACTGCCGCTTGAGTTCTACTAGTTTTACTTCAACAATGCCTGCATATCAATACGACAGGCGTTGAATGCCTCGTAGTCGAGGTCTGAGCCAATTCCCGGCCCCTCTGGTAAAATGGCATCGCCGTCGACTATTTTCATCGGATTTACCAGAACATCTGACACCAACTTATCCGGTCCAGGAAATTCGCCGGCTGGATGCACCATAGGATTCGAACAAGCCAATGCCAGTTCGTGCAGCGACGCTGCGCTGGTATTAATGCCGTTACCCAATTCAACCATTATGCCGGCCGCCGTACAAAGGGCAGTAATTTCCTGGCATTTTTGATAGCCTCCGTTTTTGGCTATTTTAAGTTTAATTACGTCAGCCGCACCGGCCTGAATCACTTTGAGGGCATCGCGCGGCGTGTGCACAGATTCATCGGCCATCAGAGGGGTATCAATAGCGTCGCGAATTCTCGCCATGCCGTCAATATTCCAATCCGCAAGGGGCTGCTCAATATGATCAAGGTTATAAGGCTCTAGTTTTCGAATCACGCTGATCGCTGCACGCACATTGGTATCGAAGACGCCGTTGGCGTCGACGCGGATGATGATATCCGGTCCCACCACTTCGCGTACAACACGAACCCTGTCTACATCAAGGTCTGTATTTTCAATCTCACCTATCTTTAGCTTGATGGTTTTAAAACCGCGCTCTATATATTCACGTGCGGTTTCAGCCATACCTTCCGGAGTGTCGGTACCAATGCCGCCAACCAATGGAAAGCTGTCGCGTACCTTGCCGCCAATCAGATCGACAAGCGGACGATTAATGGTTTTAGCGGCAGCGTCATACAGCGCTTGCTCGACAACGGATTTGGACCAGTAATTACCCATCCATAATTTGTCCATTTGCTGGACAATTTTAGCGGTGTTAAAAACACTATCCCCAATAATCGCGGGGCCAAATACGGATTTAATCAGGTAAATATAGCTAAGCGGCGTATCTGGTCCATACCACCCGGTAGTGACAAAAACCTCGCCGACACCCTCTACGCCGTCTTCGGTGCGCACCCGAACTAGAATCCCGTGATAATCGACTCCGGCATAGTCGTATCCTCCCATGCTGTAAGTTTTCTTGGGCGGGATTTTGATAATATCGACGTCAACGCTGGCGATTTTACCGACGCTGGTTGGATCAAATTCCGAACGTTCTATGGGGGTGGCAGGCATCGCAACTAACTAACGTTATTGGGTTGCATATTATTATATATCACTCTAATATTATAGGTAAATACATTTTAATTGCGAGACATCGTATCGGCTTTATTTTTGACTTATAGTAATCTGCTTCAAATCTCAGCCGTTCACCAAAAACTATGCCGGAAATCAATACTCTAGTCCCCCAAGAGCAGCTGGAATACATGTCCAGGAGGGATCGAAAAAAACAAGAAACGCGCTGGCGAATTTACGACGCGGCTATCGCGCTGATCTCCAAGCTCGGGTATGAAGATGTGAAAATTGAAGACATCTGCGCCGCCGCCGATGTTTCGAATGCAGCCTTCTTCCATCATTTTTCTAATAAGGCAGCATTGATTGGTGCGTATGTCGATAAACTGAAGCTAGAAATCAAAAACAAACTGGACGAGACTCCCGAAGCGAGCGCCAGAGAAAAGCTAGAGACCATTAATCAAGAAGTTGCCAGCTCAAGCCAAAGCACCGCCGCATTTACTCCGCAACTGTTTGCTGCACTCACTAGCGGCGACAGCAAACTGGACATGGAACACATCGACACGGGCATTACTGGAACATTGGCGCAGATAATCAAAGATGGTCAGGACAACGGTGAATTCAGCAAAGAGTGGCACCCTGAGATAGTGGCTGTCAGCCTGACGGCATCCTGGATTATTATGCCGCTGGCAAAAGAGGGTCCGCGTTTCCCCTCGGACCCGTACAGTGAATTGTTAAGCCTGATGCTGGCTGGGTTGACTACCAGCTAAAATTGCCTAATGTAAACCTGTATCAAGATAGCTAGCGCGTCTTGCGGTATGTCGATGAGCCATATGTTACATTAGCTTGGCCGGTGGATGTACTCGCTTCGCAGCTCAATAGGTTCAAGTTGACGGATCAATATGTTATCGTCTAAAATGGAATCTAATTCCAATATAGACGATATTATGTATCTGGAGCGTACTCTCTCGAAAGCGCTGAAAAAGACCGCTTCCAGTTTCCCCGTCATATTGGTCACCGGGCCAAGGCAGGTTGGAAAAACCACACTACTTGAACATAGTATTGGCAAGGGAGTGAGCTATGTATCGCTGGATTCGCTAGCGGATAGAGAGCTTGCACAAACTGACCCTGCGCTTTTTATACAGCGCTATCCTCCTCCCGTCATCATTGATGAGGTGCAGTACGCGCCTGCTCTATTTCCCAATATCAAGATTGAAGTTGATCGACGCAAGAAAAAAGGCCTGTTCTGGTTAACCGGCTCCCAGCAGTTTCATTTGATGAAAAACTTGTCGGAAACGCTGGCGGGGCGAGTTGCCATCTTACAGTTACAGGGCTTATCACAATCTGAGCAGGACAAAAGAGCCTCGTTCTCATTGCCATTTGTCCCTACGGCGGATTTTGCAACGCGCGCTGCAAAACACCACTCGCCAATTTCTCTGCAACAGCTCTATCAACGTATTTGGTCAGGTACATTTCCCGCAGCGGTGTTGGAGGGTATTGATCACGACTTGTTCTATAACTCGTATCTACAAACCTATATTCAACGTGACGTACGCGATCTAGCGCAGGTTGGGAACGAAAACACCTTTCTGCAATTCGTTCGTGCGGTGGCGGCTCGATCCGGGCAATTGCTCAATCGCGCAGACATCGCCCGTGATGTGGGGGTAGACAACAAAACAGTCAAACACTGGCTTTCGATCCTGGAAACTTCGGGGCTGATCTATTTGCTACAGCCCTACCATACGAATCTCACAAAACGCCTGGTTAAAACACCGAAACTGTATTTTCTCGATACCGGACTCTGTTGTTTTTTAACTCGGTGGACATCGGCTGATACACTCGAAGCCGGCGCGATGAGTGGCGCAATTTTCGAAACGTTCGTCATCGGTGAGATCATCAAAAGTTACTGGCACAACGCAAGAACTGGCACTTTCTACTTCTACCGTAACAAGGATCAAAAGGAGATTGATATGTTAATCGAGCAAGACGGGCAACTTTACCTGATAGAAATCAAGAAAACGGCGAATCCCGATAAAGGTTCTGTCAAGAACTTTGCCACATTGCGCAATCATAAACTTCCGGTTGCCGATGGCGCTATTCTTTGCATGTTAGAGAAGCATCTGCCGCTAGATCGAGATACATTAGCGATTCCCGTTGCGTATCTATGATGTGCGTTCGACGTGCGCTCGGCTGAGGTGCGTCAACGGCGGTTGCCCCAATCCGAGAAAAGGGCTGCCACCGCAGCGTTTCATAAGCGCTTGACAAGGCGCCTCTCTCCGCGCTGGTG
>JBPCXM010000282.1:0-6827 GCA_051008535.1 Pseudomonadales bacterium
GCTGGCCCAGCCGTCGAATAAAGCTGACAACAGTAAGTGAACGGCAATACCGCCGAACAGGGTTTGCACTCCGAACCATCCGCACGCAACCAGCGCACGAATAAGCGCCGGCACATTTGAACCCACAACTCCAAAGGAGGAACGTAATACTACAGGGAACGGAATACCGTACTTTGTCCCGGGAAACGCGTTCAAGGTGAGTGGAATCAGCACAATGACATTCGCCGCCAGAATCGTCCACAGGGCTTCCGGTACGGACAGGCCGAAATACGCGGTAAGAACTCCTCCCAGTGTGTAGGTTGGCACGCAGATGGACATACCCACCCAAAGAGCTGCGACATTCCAGCGGCTCCAGGTACGTTGACTGACTTTGGTCGGCGCAATGTCTTCGTTGTAACTGGGGCTATCGATGACATCGGTGCCTGCCTCTAGCTCGAAGAACTCTCCAACCGGAATGACTTTGCTTGTTGCGGGTTGCTCAGACATGGCAATTTCCTTCTTATTTTGCCTACCGATTATTGATCATTCCCCTACTAGAGGTCCGTAGCTTTCTGGGCGCCGATCCCTAAAGAACTGCCAGGTATCACGCACCTCGCGGTTCATATCCAGATCGATTTCGTGCACCAATAATTCGTCCTCGCCGTAGCTCGCCTGCGCCTCGATCTTGCCAAGCGGATTGACTATGTAGGTAGAGCCGTAGAACTCGCCCATTTTATCCGCCCAGGGTTCCTCTTTACCGACGCGATTGATAGCGCCGATAAAAACTCCGTTGGCCGCCGCCGATGCCGGCTGTTCCAATTCCCACAAGTACTTGCTCAAACCCGCCACGGTCGCCGACGGATTAACGATATACTCGGCGCCGTTGAGAGCCAGCGCGCGCCAGCCTTCGGGGAAATGCCGATCGTAGCAGATGTACACCCCCAGTTTACAATAAGCGGTGTCGAACACCGGGTAACCCAAATCACCTGGCTTGAAGAAGAACTTCTCATAGAAACCGGGGTCCACCTGAGGAATATGGTTCTTGCGGTATTTGCCAAGGTAAGTGCCGTCCGCATCGATCACGGCTGCAGTGTTGTAATAGACTCCGGGCATGGTTTCCTCGTAGATGGGTACGACAATGACCATATCGTGTTTTTTGGCGTAATCCTGCATCAGCCGTGTGGTGTGACCATCCGGGATGGGTTCAGCTGCGGCGTACCACTTACGCTCCTGGCCTGGGCAGAAATACGGTTGTGTGAACACCTCCTGAAAACACAGCACCTGCACGCCCTGCGCGGCTGCGTCTTCTATATACGGATGATGCGCTTCGAGCATCAGATCCCTGATCTGACTGGGTTCCATTGTGGTGTCACCCTTGAGCGCCATTTGGATCAAACCACATTTCAGTTTTCGCATGTCAGTCTCCTTCGTGTCAAAATGGCTAAACTACTTGTGCGTCGGGAAATTGAATTCCGCGCCAGCCCGAATGCCAGTAGGCCAGCGAGAGGTCACAGTCTTGAGGCGCGTGTAAAAATGCACGCCTTCAGGGCCATAGATAGCGTGGTCGCCGAATAGGGATCTCTTCCAGCCACCGAAACTATGGTACGCCACAGGCACTGGAATTGGCACGTTGATACCTACCATACCCACGTTAATATGACGGGCAAAATCCCTGGCCGCATCACCGTCGCGGGTAAAAATTGACACCCCGTTACCGTATTCGTTGTCATTGACAAGGGACACAGCCGCCTGATAATCGGGCGATCTTAGTACGCACAGTACAGGACCGAAGATTTCCTCTTTGTAGATAGTCATGTCCCGCTCAACGCGATCGAACAACGAGGCGCCTAGGAAATAACCGTCGCTTTGCTGTGCAATCGCAGGGTTACGGCCATCTACCACTAACTCCGCCCCCTCGGTAACGCCCTTCCCAATATATTCTGTCACTTTTTCATGGTGCTGTCGGGTAATCACTGGGCCCATGTCGGCGTCATCTTCCGTGCTGGGACCAATCTTCAGGTTTTTAATTCGATCACTCAGCGCGCCGACCAACTTGTCTGCGGTTTCTTCGCCAATGGGAACGGCAACTGAGATTGCCATGCAGCGTTCGCCGGCGGAACCATAGGCAGCCCCCATCAACGCGTCGGCAGCTTGATCGATATCGGCGTCTGGCAATACCAGCATATGATTCTTCGCCCCGCCTAGGGCCTGCACGCGTTTGCCTGCAGCGCTGGCAGTGGTATAAATAGTTTCCGCAATCGGTGTGGAACCGACAAAACTGACGGCTTTGATATCGGGATGCGCCAGGATAGCATCCACCGCCTCCTTGTCGCCGTGCACAACATTCATCACGCCAGGTGGCAAGCCAGCATCGTGCAGTAATTGATTGACGAACATTGGCGCGGAAGGATCCCGTTCCGATGGTTTAAGTACAAACGTGTTACCACAAGCGATGGCCACGGGATACATCCACATCGGTACCATGGCGGGGAAATTAAACGGCGTAATGCCAGCACAGACGCCGAGGGGCTCGCGGTCGCTGTAGGTATCGATATTAGGACCCACGTTGCGACTAAACTCGCCCTTTAACAAGTGGGGTATGCCACAGACGAAATCCACGACTTCTATACCACGGCTGACTTCGCCCAACGCATCTGCATGCGTCTTGCCGTGTTCGGCGCTAAGGTGGCGTGCAATTTCGTCACGGTGCTTGTCGAGCAATTCTTTGAACTTAAAGAGGTAAGTGGCTCGTTTCAACGGAGGGGTATGCGCCCACTCGGGCCAAGCCCGGCTGGCCTTGACTACTGCGTGATCAATGTCCTCAGCGTTCGAGAATCCGACGCGACCAGACTGCTCGCCGGTCGCCGGGTTGAACAAGGCGCCATCGCGGCCGCTGCTGCTGGGTACCGACTCGCCGGCAACGAAGTTTTGCACTAATTTGGCAAATTCGCTGGCTTTTGGTGCAACGGACATGGTGTTTCTCCTGGCCGCTCGCAAATCCTGTCTTGATTGACAGGTTACGCGGCACTATAGCCCAATACTGATACAGGAGTCCAATCGCATGCCGCGCAACGAAGCTGCTATACTCCCAACCCTATGAATGCTAATGAGAACACGCTTATTGATGCAGCTAAGGCGGTACGTGCGCATGCTTACGCTCCTTATTCAAAATACTTGGTCGGGGCGGCACTGCTTGATGATGCCGGGAAAATTCACACAGGCTGTAACGTAGAAAATTCGGCATACCCGGAAGGGGTTTGCGCGGAAGCGACTGCCATTGGCGCGATGATAGGGGCCGGTAGCCGCAGGATTGTCGCGATTGCTGCAGTCGGCGGTCGCGAAGAGATCGAAGCGTGCACACCGTGCGGTGGCTGCAGGCAGAAAATTGCCGAATTTTCAGACAACGATACGCGGGTAATATTGATAGGTGAGGATGGTGGAATAGAAAGCCACAGCATAGCGGAATTACTGCCAGGGTTTTTTCGCTTGAACTGACGCCTGTCTCCCGACGGGCGCTAGCGGTTCAGGAGTACTTCAACTTCCTCCCGATTTGGAAACGACGGTTGCGCCCCTCTTTTCGTCGTCGCACTGGCACCGGCAGCACAAGCAAACTGCAATGCCTGTTGCGCTTCTTGACCTTCTACCAGTGCAACGGTTAGCGCGGCAGTGAACGTATCGCCGGCGCCTGTTGCATCGATAGAGGTTACCCGTGGCGGGCGCGCCTGCGCCAGCATACGACCGCCTTGTCTAAGCTCAGCACCCCGCGCACCAAACGTCAACGCAATGATGCCTTTGCAATCGTTGATCGCCGCACCGAAAAATTCTGCTTCGGTCTCGTTCATAACCAGCAAGTCCGCTCGCTGCAGAGTTTCCATCGGCACGGCCCTGGCGGGCGCAACATTGATGCAAAAAAAACCAGTATAAGACGTCGCCACCTCCGCAATGGTCGCGACCGGTACTTCCAGCTGGCAAATCAGCGCATCGCTAGAAGGTATCAGCAGGGAATTCGCCGCAAAGAGCCGGTTGGCACCCGGCGCGACCACGATCTGATTCTCACCGCTGGGATCAACAGCAATAAGCGCAACTCCCGTGGCAGCACCTTGTATTGCCGCGCATTGCGACAAATCAACGTTATCAGCTCGCAGCAAGGCCAGCGCTTCTTCCGCCGCCGCATCGTCACCGACCCGCGCAAGCAACGACACCTGCGCGCCGAGACGTCGTGCCGCCAACGCTTGGTTCGCCCCTTTGCCACCTGGATAGCGGTTAAGCTCGGCATCGGTAATTGTTTCTCCAGGCACAGGCAAGCGCGGCGCTGCAGCGACGATATCCAGATTGACGGAACCAACCACAGCCACCGACGGCGTTTTTATCGTGGTCATTGCAATGTTTCCCCGCTATACCTCGCCAAGCGATCAGCTAACAAGCTGTAAAACCCCTCCGCGTCGACGGCGTGCACCCACATTGCATTTTTTGGTCTATTGCTGACCCCCCAGAAGTCGACCGCAGTATGGCCCATTGTCAGCTCGGACTGTGTTTCAACCGCAAGGTTGCATTGCTTTCCGGTGAATAGATCAGGCTTTAGAAGATAAGCAACTGTGCAAGGGTCATGTAATGGCGCACCGTCGTTGCCATATTTCACGCTATCGTGGCGACTGAAGAAACTCAGCATATTGGCAGTCGCCAGGGCGGGATCATTACCGACCTCACGGATCTTTGCAATGCGCTGCTTCGTTGCTAGCACCTGGTGCGTTACGTCTAAACCCATCGCAACAATCGGCCGCCCGCACTCGAAAACAACGTGAGCTGCGTGTGGATCAACCAGTATATTAAACTCGGCGGAGGGCGAATGGTTGCCCCCTTCACGCATCGCACCACCCATTAATACAATCTCGTCGACCTTGCCGACAACGTCCGGCGCTTTTGTCAGCGCCATTGCAATGTTAGTCAGTGGCCCGGTAGGAACAAGTGTTACCGATTGATCGGCCGCCAAGCGCAGCGTATCGATAATAAAGTCAACTGCATGCTGCACTTCAAGCTCCTGCTTTGGCTCACCTACCTCTAGGCCGTCGATACCCGTCCGCCCGTGTACCTCCTCAGCAGTAACGAGCTGGCGCAGCAACGGCCGGTCGCAGCCAGCAAATACCGGTACATCCTGGCGTCCCGCAATATCACACATCAAGCGGGCGTTGCGTTGGGTCAGATTGAGGGGAACGTTACCGGCGACCGCGGTAATACCGAGTAATTGCAACTCCTCTGGCGACGACATCGCCAGCAGCAAATTGATTGCATCGTCCTGGCCGGGATCGCAATCAATAATAATCGGTTTAATCATAGCGCTTGATCACCGTGATCAGAAAGTCAGCAGTATGCTGGCGAGCGCGGCACTCATCAAATTCGATAAGGAACCCGCCGCTACCGCCTTTAGACCAAAACGCGCGATCGGTTCGCGCATCTCAGGCACCAGGCTGCCTAGCCCACCGAGCAATATTGCAATCGACGAAAGATTAGCAAAACCACACAACGAAAAAGTAACAATGGCGGTGGTTCGTTCACTCATCCCGGCCAGGTATTCTTCGATGTGGCTGAACGCCACAAATTCATTTAGTACGATCTTTTCACCGAACAAGGCGCCGGCCGCTTGTGCTTCCGACCAGGGCACACTTAGCAAATACATCAGCGGCGCGAACACCCAACCCAGAATTTTCTGCAGTGTCAGGCCTTCGATACCCACCAAGCCCGCGAGCCCGCCCACGATGCCATTGAACAAGGCGATCAAGGCAACGAAGGCGATCAGCATAGCGCCAATATTGACCGCCAGTTTCACTCCGTCGCCTGCCCCTTGCGCCGCAGCAAGGATAACGTTGACATGCTCGCTTTTGCCCATCACCAGGCCTCTATCGTCTTTTGCGGCAATCGCGCCCTTGTCATCGGGCATGATTATCTTCGCCATCAGCAGGCCACCCGGCGCGGCCATAAAGCCCGCGGCCAACAGGTATTTCATTTCGGCTCCCAACAGTACATAAGCGGCAAGCACCGTTCCGGCGATAGAGGCGAGACCCGACGTCATCACGGCAAATAACTGCTGTTCGGTCAGGCCCTTGAGATACGGCCGTACCACCAGTGGCGCTTCCGTCTGGCCGATAAAAATATTCGCCGCCGCGTTCAGCGACTCTACCGGCGCGGTCCCAATAACCTTTTGCAAGCCGCCGCCGACCAGTTTCACAACCGGTTGCATGATCTTCAGGTGATAAAGTACCGACATTAGCGCGGAAAAGAAGATGATGATCGGCAGCACATTGACCGCGAAGCTGAAGCCGACTGAGTCTGACGCCAGCCCGCCGAACACCAGGTCGATGCCTGAACGCGAATAATCTATAACGTTTTGTACGGCGGTGCTTAAGCTCAGAATCACCTGCTTACCCCAGTCGAAATAAAGCACAAACACTGCGACCGCCACCTGCAGCGCGAAAGCAGCACCCACAATGCGTAGATTGATCGCCTGGCGATTGGAGGATAACAACAGGGCAATGTCGAGAATTACCGCAATGCCCACAACACTTATCAGACTCTCCGGCATTTTTATCCTCCAATCGACGCTTTATTTTATTGTTGGAACACCGACACAGTGGCGCCAGCAGCAGTTGAGCAAACCCTCACGCTCACCCTGACCTTACACCAAACCGCAAGCAGCAATGCTTGCTAGGCGATAGTCAGACTGTCGTGAATCACAAGCGTTGCAGCGGGTTTGGAGCTATTGACTTTGCACGCATGCTGCAGTGCGCGGGCGGCGAACGCCGCATCTTCCTTTGTCGCCGCGTGTACAGTTGCCAGAGGCCGGTCTGGCCCGA
>JBPCXM010000283.1:0-2500 GCA_051008535.1 Pseudomonadales bacterium
TCCATGTACTTGTCGCCAGGATTACGTGTGTGTATGCGATATCTGCGACGCGGATGCGAAGGACCGCTAATGACGCCGGCGTTGTGGCCGCTATTGGTCAGTAAAAAAGTTAGCTGTGTATTGGTTAGGTCATGTAATTTGTAAACAGACTTCCAGGGAGCTACGTGATCCGATTCGGTGCCAAGGACAAACATAGGGATATTAATGTCTGACAATGACACCGGTTTTGCGCTGACCATAAATTTGTTTCTGGCAAGTTCGTTGTGGAGAAACAGCTTGCTCAGGTATTCCGTGTGCATACGATGGGGCATACGGGTTCCATCAGCGTTCCAGGCCATCAGATCGTTTGGCGTTTGATCGTTACCCATTAGATAGCGATCTACCGCGCTGCCATATATCAGGTCACTGGCGCGCAGTGCACCGAACGCTCCACCCATGTTGTCGCTAGTTAACAACCCTTTTTTCCACATCAATTTGTCGAGAAATTCCAGTTGACTGGCGCTGATAAAACGAGTGATTTCACCAGCCTCTGAAACGTCGGCTTGGGCAGCAAACAGCGACACACTTTGCAGGCGATCATCGCCGTCTCTTGCCATTGCAGCGGCCCCTACACAGAGCAGTGTGCCGCCAATACAATAGCCAACCGCGTTCACTTTACGTTTAGGACAAATAGCGCTAATGGCATCCACCGCAGACATCAAGCCGAGATTTAAATAATCCTCAAAACCCACATCGCGATCTTGCTCAACCGGGTTTTTCCAGGAGATCATAAAAACGGTTTTGCCCTGCTCCACCAGGTATCGCACCATGGAGTTTTTCGGCGACAAATCCAGAATGTAGTACTTCATAATCCAGGCGGGGCAGAACAATACCGGTTCCGCGCCAACTTCTGCTGATACAGGTGTGTATTGGATTAGCTCCATTAAGTCGTCTTGGTAGACCACCTTGCCGGGAGTAATGCCGACGTCTTCACCGACCTTAAAGCCTTCGGTTGTCGAACGTTCATGCTGGCGTATGTTATTGAGCTTATCCTCTACAAAATTCCGCAATCCTCGGCCTATATTCGAACCTTTTTGCTCAACGGTGACCCGGATAACGTCGGGATTAGTCAACGCAAAATTGGCTGGCGAGATAGCATCCAATACCTGCTCGGAGAGAAAGCTAACCAACTCTTGGTGGCTGTCACTAACACCGGCAATACTACTCGTGGCTTCTTTCCACCAGTCCTTGCTGACTTGGTGGGCTTGTGCCAGCACGTTAAATGGCCAGCGTTGCCAATCTTCACTGCTGACACGTCGTTCCAGCGTTGATGCGGGGCCTTCTAGCGCAGAATTAGCACGGGATTTCAGGCTGTAAATTCCCAGTTGGACAAATTTCTGCAAAAAACTCTGAGCCAATTGCAGTTGTTTGCCCGGAGAAATTGCCAAATGACTTAACCAGTCAAAATAGGCGCCGGCAATTTCAATCGGAGACATGCCGTTGCAGGCTTTAGCCAGCCTGGCCTTAAACTCTTGATCAATGCGCTCTGCCAACAAATCATCTATGGCGGAAGCTTTGCTCATGCGGTCAAGAATGTCGGTTAACATGCCTTGGGACGCTTCGCTTCCGTCAATGTTCGAATGGGTATCTGTGTTGCTCATGTTATTTCCTGTCATCGAAGCTTGGACGGCTTAGGCAAACTTAACGATGGCTTCACCGTCGACGACGGTAACACCTTTGTCGTTAACGCAGAGCGTACGCAGCTTGGCAATAGATTTTCCTTCGCGAATTTCGACAACCTCTACCGAAGCAGTCACTTGTTCATTGATAAAAACCGGGGCCTTAAAGCTCAAGGTTTGCCCCAAATAGATGGAGCCTTCACCGGGGAGCTGTACGCCTAAAAGACCCGAAAACAAGCTGGCCACTAACGCGCCGTGCACAACGCGTTGGCCGAAGATGGAGTCCGCCGCCACAGCCTCATCCAAATGAATCGGGTTGGTGTCTTTGGAAACGATTGAAAACTTATGAACATCTTCGCAGGTAAAGATATTGCTGATAGAGACGCTGTCGCCCACATTAAGACCCTTTTTCATGAATGCTTAGTACCCTGATTGTGGTGATATTTAGGACTGCATTCTAGCGTGCCATGGTGCGTGTCTTAATGATACTTATGACCCTTCAATGTACATTTCTGACCGTGTTCCTTTTCCATTTAAACAGAGCCTGAAAAACATATCAGGGGGAAGAGAGGTTATAAATAATTGAGTTTCAGGGTGTTGCGGGAATTTATGAAATGTAATGGAACGTAGTTGGCGCGGAGAAGCAGAGATTCATGGTGTCCATCCATGGACACCACCCTTCGGGCAGCCTTCGGCTGTGCAAACCGGCTTTCCTGCCGATTTGTCATGGTGCGCTTCTATGGACACCACCCTTCGGGCAGCCTTCGGCTGTGCAAACCGGCTTTCCTGCCGATTTGTCATGGTGCGCTTCTATGGACACCACCCTTCGGGCAGCCTTCGGC
>JBPCXM010000284.1:0-7590 GCA_051008535.1 Pseudomonadales bacterium
CGATCGCCGTTTGTAGCAGGCGATGGCTAGTCTTGCCTTGCATATGGGCGATTAGGCCGAAGCCGCAGTTGTCCCTGAATTCTGCCGGGTGATAAAGCCCTGACCTCATAGCACGAATCTCAAAAAAGCCAATGATTATAAATACTTGCGAACATATTTACGGCAAAAGTCGCGGCAAAAGAGGGGCTTTTGCCGGCCGGCTAGTCTACACGTTCAAGGCAATACCGACAAATGCGTTTATTCGCTATTAACGCATTTGTCGGGCGGATTTTATGTCATTCTGTACCTTGCTCAGTGGTCGCGCCCACGGTTTTAACTCCCGCAGCGTGTTGGGCAAACTCGTCAACGCAGTCGTAGCTTGTTCCTGATTCGGGTAATCTCCAGTCACCGCCACGTACCACGGTTTATTGTTCAAGCGTTGGCGGAATACGATGATCTTACTTTCTTTATGGCGCTTGGCGAAATCATGCACACCCTCTAACGACTTGCTGCCCACCAGCTGCAGCGTGTAGTGGCTCCCCGGCAAGTTCAATAGGTAGCGTTCATCACTTGTGTAGATAGTTGCGCTTGCCGCAACGCTTTTCTCTACCACTTTTACAGGATTGGAAACGGGCGGCTCAGTGGGGGCGGTTGCAACAACTTTTACTTGCGGTTTGACCTTTTCAACCGCAGTTTTGCCTCCAGTCGCTTCATTTTTTTGTGTCTTGGGCCGCACCGCAGGCTTCGCCGTTGCAGCAGCAGTGTTCGCAGTTGGCGTGACTGTTTCCCGCGTTGCTGCAGCTTTCTCGGCAGTTTCTCGTTGCGCTGTCTTCGGCGGTAGCGTGGGTGCACGTTTCTCTGATACGTCAGTTGCCGCATGTTTTGGTACCGCGACATTTTCGATGCTGCGTGCTGGCTGAGTTTTGGGTTCAGCCTGAGCGGGAGCAGCATCGTCGCCGCCGGTGGTCCAGAGGACCGTGATAAACATCAACAAGCCAACGCTGGCAGCAACATGCAACCAGGGCAAATGCATTTTTACCTTTGCGGGCGGCGGCGATTGTGGTTGGTTAGCGAGGGCGGCGCGTAATTTTTGTTCGGCCATATCATGCATGTGCTCAGGAATTCCACCGCTATGCTGAAACACGCTCAGCAAGTCGGCTTTGGTCAATGGAAATGGGCCATCGTAGCCAGCCATGGTCAATCGGTAGCGCAGATATTCCTCAACGCCGTTCAGATCCAGGGGCGTAATGTCGACCCGCTGTACAGCGTCGCTATCCAGCTCCGGGCGCAAATCACCGTTGGCATCGACGGCCGCGAACAACAATAATTTGATGTTGTTGCTATCGTCTTGCGCAAGCGCCAGCAGGTTGGCCAAGGCGTGCTCCGGTAACTCGTGAGCATCGTCGACCAACACAATAAACGACTTGGAATGCGGTAAGCCATGCTCCAAGTGCTGCAGAATCTGCGCGCGCAACTCGCCTGGCGCCAGATCGTTAGCTTGCAGGCCGAGAGTGTCGCCGATCTGACCGAACAACTGTTCGACCGTTAGCATAAAACTGCCTTGCAAACGCAACACGAAACTCACACCCTCAAGCTTGTCGGTGAGAGCTTCGAGCAGTTTCGTTTTACCTACACCTTGTATGCCAGCGAACACAGTAACCTCGGTGGCAAAGCGCGTCATGCGCAAGGCCGACTGTAGGAATTCTTCGCGATCCGCCCCGGCAAAATACAAACCGGTGACGCCTGTGTCCACAAACGGGTCGCAGCTCATTCCGTGCAGCCGCCAGTACTCTGTATCCGGCGCTGTCTCCGCCTGCGTTATTTGGGTGTCGGTCATTGTGTGTCGGGGTTACGCAAAAGCCGCTGCTAGTGTTTCGTGCAGAAGTTGTGGGTCAAAGTCTTCGGTTACGATAGCCCGACCCAGCGCTGCTGGCAATACCAGCCGCAGATGGTTGTCCAGCACTTTCTTATCTACTTGCATGCTCGCCCGGATCTGCTCCAGCGCTAAATTTCGCGGCGCCTCAACCGGGAGGCCGGCGGCCAGCAGCAATGCAGTGATGCGTTGCTGCTCCTGGGTGCTCAAGGAGCCCATTCGATGCGCCAGATCAGCGGCTAACGCAATCCCCATCGCGACGGCTTCACCGTGCAGAACGCCCCGGTAGGCCATACATGTTTCAATGGCATGGCCAAACGTATGTCCCAGATTAAGCAGTGCACGGCGGCCCTGTTCTCGTTCATCTTCAGCAACGATGGCGGCTTTGACCGCACAAGAACGATGAATAGCATACGCCAACGCCACTTGATCACGCGCGACCAGGGCTGCCACGTTGGCTTCCAGCCAGGCGAAGAATTCGACGTCAGCAATAACGCCATATTTGATCACCTCGGCCAAACCAGCTGCGAACTCCCGATCCGGCAGCGTCGTCAGCGTTGCGGTATCGACAATGACACAACGCGGCTGATAGAAAGCGCCCACCATGTTCTTACCCAGCCGGTGGTTCACCGCCGTTTTACCGCCTACCGAAGAATCAACCTGCGCTAGCAAAGTGGTCGGTAGTTGAATAAAGTCTACCCCGCGTTGGTAACACGCTGCGGCAAAGCCGGTCATGTCGCCCACGACCCCACCGCCTAGCGCAATCAATGTCGTGCTACGGTTATGCTTATCAACCAGCAAGCGGTCAAAAATGCTGTTCAGATGTTCGAGGTCTTTATATTCTTCACCGTCGGGTAGGTACACACTCGACACGCAATAGTCGTCGAGGTGTGCTTGCACGGTCGAGAAAAACAGAGGCGCCACGGTCTCGTTGCTTACGATCAACACCTGCCGGCCACGAATATGACGGCGCAGCAACTCGCCCTGCGACAGAAGATCAGCGGCAATATAAATTGGATAACTTCTCGTTCCGAGTTCTACGCGCAATTCCTGCATGGATGCGACCAACGGCCTGATTAGACCACTATGGTACTACGCGCCGATTCACTCGTCACATCCATGTTGCTCGCCCTATCGGGCAGCCGGAGGCTGGCTGTGCACAAGTTTGCCTGGAGCAGGCTGGAACAGCTTTAGCTGGCCTGCATTATTGGGTAGGCTACATGAAAATAGTCTATAAATCGGCTATGCCGATTTTTCGCGAACAAAGTAACCGCGGCAACAGCGCAACTGATTTATAGCTACGACTGTAGGCGCCGCTTGCAGGAAGGGTCTGTTAATTGCCGTTATTGTTACCGGCTAGTGCGCTGGCAATCTCAGCGGCTACGCGCTTCGGCGCGCGCTTGTCGGTAGCTACGATATGATCTGCCACATCGAGATACAGCGGTTCGCGCTCTTGCATTAACTGCTCCAAAACTTCGACGCGATTCTCCACTTGCAATAGCGGGCGCTTTTTATCACGGTTGGTACGATCAAGCTGTTGGCGGATGCTGGCCTGCAAGTACACCACGAAACCGGCTTTCTGTAGCAACTTGCGATTTTCGCCACTACTGACGATGCCGCCGCCGGTGGCGATCACACAGCGATCATTGTCGCTGATATCCGCCAATACCGTTGCCTCGCGCTTGCGAAATCCCTCTTCGCCTTCGATGTCAAAGATCCAGGGAATATCAGCACCGCAGCGCTGTTCAATTTCGGCATCGGTATCTATGAACTGAAAACCAAGTTCGGCCGCCAGTTGGCGGCCGATTGTTGATTTGCCGGCCCCCATGGGACCGATCAGGAAGATGCGTGTTTGCCTCACAATGTACAGTGTTTCACACTAGTGACGGCACACACAAGCACTAGTCGACCAGGGCGTCAGCCAGGATACGTGGTGTAATGAAGATCAGAGTTTCCGTTTTCACTTGGCGGTCATTGGTGCGTTTGAATAAACGGCCAACGTAAGGAATGTCGCCAAGGAACGGAGTCTTGACTGTAGACTGCACGTCTTCAGTACGGAACACGCCGCCCAGCACCACAGTCTCGCCGTTGCCAACCAATACTTCGGTGATAAGCTCGGTTACGTCAATCAGCGGTACTTGCGAGTTGTTTTCGCCAGCGATAAAACCGCCTACCGAATCCTGGTTGATTACCAGACGCATCATGATGCGATCATCCGGTGTGATGTGCGGTGTAACGTCCAGTTTCAGTACAGCATCTTTAAATTTAACCGTGGTACGACCACTCGACGAAGACTCGAGGTAAGGCACTTCAGTACCCGACTTAATTGTCGCCTGTTGCTTGTCGCCGGTAATAACCTTCGGTTGCGATACAACTTCACCATGACCAGCCGATTCAAAAGCGGACAACTCCAGGTCCAGCAGATACCCGTCGCCGTTAAAGCCGATGGCGAAGGAGCTCGCACCTTGCTCGGTCACACCCAGGTCAACAGCTAGCGCATCTGGAAAGCCTATAGTCAGCGGATCACCGTTCACGGCGGCATTGTTGGCGCCAACTGTCGTTGCCGAGCTACCGCCGAAAGTAAAGAAGTCGTCACTAGCATCGGTTGGGAAGCCTTTGGCGAAACCGCCGCCGCCCCATTGGATGCCCAGCTGCTCAGAGTAGTCTGAATCAGCTACCACGATTCGTGCTTCGATCAGTACCTGACGCACGGGTACGTCAATCAGCTTGACCAAGCGGCGAAATTCCTGCAGCTTGGCAGCCGTCTCGGTAATCAGCAGCGAGTTTGTGCGTTCATCAACAATCACTCGGCCACGAGGCGACAGCATGCCACCGCCGGTAGAAGCAGACTCGCTTTCTCCACCTTCGCTGTCTGTATCGAACAGCTCGAACAGATCCTGCGCGTTGGCGTAACGAATACGCATAAATTCAGTTTGCAGCGGTGCAAGTTCTTGCAACTGCTTGGTGGTTTCAATCTCCTGACGCTCGCGCTCGGCAATCTCCGCTGCCGGTGCCACCATCAACACATTGCCCACCTGGCGTTTGTCCAGACCTTTGGTTTTTAATACTAGGTCAAGCGCCTGATCCCAGGGAACGTTTTGCAAGCGCAGCGTGATCTTACCCGATACGGTATCGCTCGCTACCAGGTTAAGATCGGTGAAGTCGGCAATCAGTTGCAGTACCGCACGCACGTCGATATCCTGAAAATTTAGCGATAATTTGTCGCCCACGTACTGGAATTCTTTCGCTCTGGCTTCCAACTCGTCTTCCGTCAACGGCTTGATGCTGAGCACGTATTCGTTGTCGACCTGATAAGCCAGGAAATCATACTGGCCTTTCGGACTGACGCTAATTTGAGTACTACCACCGGAGTGGGTCGCTTCCATGCTTTTTACAGGGGTGGCGAAATCACTGACGTCGTAGCGATGGCGAAGATCTGCAGGCAAGTCGGCGCCTTTGAATACCACACGGATGCGATTACCTTCCTGACGCACATCGACTTCAGTCTTAGGGTCGCTCAGCTGAACAATGACCTTGCCTTCGCCATCGTCGCCGCGCTGAAAGTCAATATTGTTTATGGCACGCGTGCCTTTGTTTTCATCAGCTGAAAATTCCAGCACCGATTTCGTGCTCTTTAAATAATCTTTGGTGCCGCTATCGCCGACTTCAACCAGCAGGCTGCTGCCTTCGACACGCGCGGTATAGCCGCTGAGTTCCGCCAGGTTTAGAATAAAGCGGGTTCGGCCATTGCTCTCAAGCACCAGCGCGCTCTTAGCATTGCCGATGTCTAGCGTATGCTTTTTCTTTTTAAGCTTGCTGCTTACACCATTCAGATCGAGAGCGATACGCGCCGGTTGTTCGATAGTATAGCCTTTAGGCTGTGGTGGTTGACCGTCAAAATCCATCCGTACTTCAAGCTTGCCACCAGGCAGTGAATTGAAGTTGATGTCAGTCATACTGACGGCGCTGGCGGCAGTACTCGTGCCTGCGGCAATGAAGACTACCAATGGCAGCAATACCCGCGACTGCAACCATCCGCGACGCTTATCTTCGCCTGCAGACCGCTGACGAGAAAATTTGAATTTTTGCAAAATGACCATTGAATTCTCCACCACCTTAACCTTCTTTTTCCTGTAATTTGAGTGTACGCGGCCGCTCTATCCAGCTATCTGAACCACTCGAGACGATTTCAATAACTGAAAGTTGTGATTCCGATATTTCAATAACACGCCCATGGTTTCGGCCTAGATAGTTACCCATCGTCACACGGTGCACACCGCCGTTGCCATCGTCTATCAGCACCCATAGCTGGCCTTTTTGTTTCAGGGTACCAACCATGTCCAATGCCTCGAAGTTATACTGCTCGAGGTATTCTTTGGTGCGATTCTCGTCTGGCTTGACATCGCTGCGAGGGCCGCCAATCCGTACCAGTTCTTTTACATCCAGCGGCACGTCAAACGGTGCGCGAAACGCCGTTGCCGCGTAATTGAATGCTGTGTAAGGTCGAAACGCCGGAATCGGATCTATGGCGCTGCGCGTCGCCGCGTCAGTTTTAGTTTGCGTCATAAAACTATCCAGGTCAGAGTGACTGGAACCGCCGAAACATGCTGTCATCGACAGTACGACAGCAACAACAGCCAAGCTTTTTATTTGCTTGAGCAGGTCCATCTTATGCGCCCCCCTCATCTTCTTCTTTATAACGATATGTCTTTGCGGTGATGCTCAGAGTGAGCGCGCCATCGCTTTCTTTGCCTGGCTCGATATCAAAGTCGTGCAAGGTCACGATGCGTGGCAAGCCAGCAATACCACTAACGAAAGCGCCTAAATCATGATAGGTGCCTTCGACAGTCATCTTGATAGGCAACTCAACATAGAACTCCGCGGTTTGTTCAGGCTGCAGGTCAATACTCTTGAATTCCAGTCCGGACGCCACACCTCTGTTGGTAATATCCTCCAACAGCCCCGGCACCTCAGTATCGCTTGGAAGCTGACGCACTAACGCGCCGAAGGTTTCTTCCATCTCTTCCATTTGTTTGCGATAGGCATCCAGGTTGGCGGCTTTACCTGCCTTGTCTTTAAACTCGGCTTTAAGTGTTGTTTCCTTTTGCTCGATTTGAGTCAGGTTTTGTTGCAAACCGCTCAGGTGCAGACGATAGCCAAGACCCAAACAGATGACGAAAACCACTACCCAAATGATGGCCTTGACTGCCATCGGCCAACTACCGACGTTGTCAAAATCCAGATCGCCGAGATCGAACTCCTGCAATGACTTTACAACGTCATTCATAGCCATTACTTGTTCTCCCCTTCAAGCGCATCAGCCGGCAAGGTAATATTTACCGACAGATTAAAATCATTGCCCTGATCACCAAACGCCTGGCTGGCCTTCACGCCAATCAGATTCGGATTGGAAAACCAGTCGGAGGCATCAAGCTTGCGCATTAAACTCGATACACGGTTGTTCGATTCGGCGGTACCTTCAAGCTTGATAGCGTCTTTTTCGCGGGTCAGCTTGCGGTAGAAAACGCCGTCCGGCACAGTGCGTACCAATTCGTCGAACACGCGCACGATGATAGGACGGTTGCCCTGAAGTGCCTGAATAATCTTCATGCGCTCCAGCAGCTGTTCCTTTTTGCTTTCCAGCTCACTGATCTCAGTGACCTCTTTGTTGAGGTTATCAATATTCGTTTGCAGATATTGATTACGCGCCGTTTGACCATCAATCCAGTGGTTATAGG
>JBPCXM010000285.1:0-14714 GCA_051008535.1 Pseudomonadales bacterium
CGCGTTGTGATCTTGACCGGCGTTGGGAGGGGATTTAGCGCCGGTGCAGATTTGCGCGATGAAGTACCGAGGTTGGTGCAGCAACCCCTCGAGGATGAATACAAACCTGCCTTGATGGCGATTACAATGGCGCCCAAGCCATTTATTAGCGCGGTGAACGGCGCGGCGGCTGGTATCGGCAGCGCATTTGCGATGGCCTGCGACTTGTGTGTGATGGCGGAAGATGCGTATATCTACCAGGCGTTTGCCGCCATTGGTTTGATTCCAGACGGCGGTGCCACCTGGCACTTAGTGCATCAGTTAGGTCGCAAGCGTGCCTATGAACTGATCGTCGGTGGCGAAAAGCTGGCCGCCGAGCGCTGCGTGGAGTTAGGTTTGGCGAATCGCGTCGTAACGGCTGATAATTTGCTGCAAGAGGCACAAGCCTGGGCGGAGCAGCTGGCAGACAAGGCGCCAATGTCATTGCGTTATTCAAAAGACGCGCTTAACAAAGCCATGCAAAACGACCTGGCTGACCAGATTTCATACGAAGCCTACTTGCAAAACTTATGTTTCGTTAGTGCAGATTCTAAAGAAGGGGTACAAGCCTTTTTAGAAAAACGTAAGGCTATGTTTTCGGGAAAATAAATTGGTGAGTAGGAACCCGTTCTCACAACCAGGCTGGCGAGCTCCCGGTTTACTCTGCCTCTCAATCGCATGTGCACTAAGTGGCTGCATGCTACTCGATTTGAAAGAAGACGTTGAGTGGCTCGACGAGGCAACGGTCATCAGCGGTAAAATTGATTATCCCGCTGGCACCCCGGAGGAAATACGCCGCTTACCCATGGTTGTGGGCTTGGTGCTGCGCAAACCAGACGGTGAGTACGAGATCGATACCTATTCCGTACAATACGGACCCGGGGAGTTCAAACTGGTGCGCAGAAAGGGCGAGTTTTATCTCATGGCGTTTGCTGATGCCAATGAAGACCTGACGTTTCAGCACAACGAATATGTCGGCTGGTATGGCAAGCCCTCACCGGTACACGCAGTGCGTGGTGGCGATGATTTAACCGATATGGATATTGTATTACGCCCACCCAACCGCGCACGCATAGAATTGCCCGCAATTTATGCACCGAAGCTAAAGCCAGTGCGCGCCTTGCGCGACACCATTAACGTCGGTGAACTTACCAGCATCGATGACCGTCGTTTCTCGCCGGAAATTGCCTCCATGGGCCTGTGGGAGCCTGTACAGTTTGTAAAGGAAGGCAATAGTGGTATCTTCTTACTAGAGCCCTACGACGCTGGCAAAATACCTGTGCTGTTGGTACACGGTATTGGTGGGGCGGCGCATGAGTGGCGTTCGGTCGTCGCTGCTCTCGATCGCGATCGCTACCAACCGTGGTTAGTGCAATACCCCTCTGGCATGCGCCTTGACCTGCTAAGTCGTACGGTGAATCAGGGATTGACTGAACTGCAAGTGAAGTATCGCGTCGACTCCCTGTACGTCGTTGCTCACAGCATGGGCGGATTGTTAGCACGCGGTTTCATAAACGAGAGCCGAAGGCGTAATTCGAATAGTCCGGTACAAAAATTCGTTACCATCTCCACCCCATGGGGAGGCCATATGGCAGCCGAAATGGGTGTCGACCGCGCGCCTGTGGTAGTACCAGTATGGTATGACATGGCACCTAGTAGCGCCTACATCCAAGGCCTCTTTGCGACAGTCTGGCCCGATGACCTGCCGTTCTACCTACTATTTACCCACAAAGGCTCCAGCAGCATACTCACCGGCGGCAATTCGGATGGCGCGGTCAGTATCGCAAGTCAACTTGCCGAGCCCGCTCAGCTGGCCGCCAACCTCCAACTGGGGTTTAATGAGGATCACACCGGTATTTTGAAAAGCACTGACCTGCACGACACCCTCAACGCATTGCTTGATGGTTCTCACTGTAAGTTAAAAAGAGCAAACACGGGAGCGATAAGTAGCGGACCTTGCCCTTAAGTCTTGCTTCTGCGGAGGATAAAGTGAAGAGGAATATGACAGATCAATCAGCTCACGCTACCGCCTACGTACTGCAGGAGATGTCGGACCACGTCTTATGGCTCACACTGAACCGACCGGAACAGCGCAACCCACTGTCTAGCGGCATGATTGCCGCCATCAAGGACGCAATCGAAATGGCGAATGACAATCCACAAGTCCGAGCCGTGGTGTTGACTGGCGCTGGTCCGGTTTTCTCTGCCGGGCACGACTTGAAGGAAATGAGTGAGCTTGCGGTAGGCAGTAACCTTGCCCACGAGGAACATTTACGAGAAATCCTTAGCAGGTGCGCGAAAATGATGTTGGCTATCATGCATTCGCCCAAAGCGATGATCGCTTGCGTTCAAGGAACGGCGACCGCTGCTGGCTGTCAATTAGTATCAGCCTGCGATCTGGCGATTGCCAGCGACGCGGTGCACTTTTGCACGCCGGGCGTTAATATCGGTAATTTCTGCACCACGCCACTGGTTGGCATCGGCCGCAATATGCATCGCAAACACGCGATGGAACTTGCGCTCACCGGCGACATGTTGTCGGCAGAAGATGCTTTTCGTTTTGGACTTGTCAATCGTATAGTGCCTGCAGCCAAGCTGCGTCAGGTCACTGAAGAGCTCGCCAAGAAAATCGCACTAAAGTCGGCGCAGGGCATTCGGTCGGGAAAGCAAGCCTATTATAGGCAGATGGACATGACCATTGAAGAGGCATTCGAATATACCACCGAAGTGATGATTCAGGGCACTTTATCGCAGGACTCGGCCGAAGGCACTAAAGCCTTTTTCGAAAAACGCGAACCAGAATGGGGAGATGCTTGAAGCGCAATCTTTGGGCTAGCTCTCCGAAAAAGCGTTCATCAACAGTTCAAATGATCGTTTGCGGTCTTCAAGATAATACATATTGGTTACCGCCATCACTTCGTCAGCATCGTGGAGGCTGGCCAACTGAATGATTTGCTGGTGAACTTGCTCAGCCGTGCCGACCGCGCGACTATTTGCCCTGCTGTCTATAAACGCCCGTTCCTGTAGTCCTAATGGGTAAGCTTGAGCTTGCTGGGGTGTTAGTGACTGGCCATTAGATTGACCGGTAAAGAAGCGGAACAGATTCAAATCGTGGGTGATTTGCAATGCTCGCGCTTGCTCTTCGCTGTCTGCGCAGAATACGCTGAGCGCCAGAATAGCGTAGGGCTCATCCCACATCTCGCTCGCTTGAAAATGTTTTTTGTAGTACCCGATGAGTCCGCAATCTGCCTGCGGGTTGATAAACAAGCCTAGGTTGTAAGGTAAGCCCCGTTGCGCAGCCAATATTGCGCTGTCTGAGCTGGAACCTAGCATCCACAGGGGTAGGGTGGTCGGTGGTTTTGGACTGACCACCGGCCGGGCATTTTCATTCCACAAGTAGTCGCTGAGTTTTTCAACCAGCGCTGGAAAGTATTCGAATTTCGGCCGTCCGTCGGTAGCCAACGCAACCGCGGTCGATATATCGGCACCGGGAGCGCGGCCCACTCCCAAATCAATTCGGTTCGGGTAAAGATTTGCCAGCAGTGAAAACACTTCCGCAATTTTGTATGCACTGTAGTGTGGTAGCATAATTCCGCCCGAACCAAGACGAATGTGCGTGGTTGCTGCTCCCAACGCGGCCAACAGTACTTCCGGTGCGCTGCCCGCCACAGATGGAAAGGCATGATGCTCAGACACCCAGAATCGTTCGTAGCCAAGTTGCTCACACCAACATGCCATTTGCAATGTTTCCTGCAGTGCAATGGGGGCTTGATCGGCGGAGCGCGCCAGCGATTGGTCGAGTACGGAAAGTTTTAGTTCTAGTGTCACAACAACAAAGATTTTTACTTCATATTTTTGGCGATAAAGTTACCATGCATATTTTAACATGCAGGAAAGATCTTCGTAGATGCAAATTATTCCAGGAATTGATTCGGCAATAAGCGGCAAGATCACCGCGGCCGAGCTAGGTGCTCGTGGTGCATTGCGGCTATCGCAAACCTGGCTGCAGGTGTCGCCTCGGGCAATAAAGTGGAGCTTGCAACGCAAACTTCCCCCGCCAAAAGAAGTACGTGAATTGTTTGAGTCGCTGGGCGCAACTTATATCAAGTTCGGTCAGTTTATTGCCAGCTCGCCGTCGGTATTCCCGCGCGATTATGTTGATGAATTCCAGCGACTACTGGATCAGACAACGCCGATCCCCTTCCGAAAAATCAAACAGATCGTTGAGCAGGAGCTGGGCCGACCCATTGCTGCTACGTACAAGTCTTTCGACCCCAGGCCGCTGGCGTCTGCGTCCATCGCACAGGTGCATGGGGCTACCTTGTTGTCCGGCGAAGACGTGGTTGTCAAAGTGCAGAAACCCGGGGTGCAGGCGATTATTACCGTCGATCTTCACACGGTTTATATTATGGTCCGCTTGCTGGAGTTGATGCTGCCCCACCTCGACCGTGAGACGCTGGCTGGGATGGTCGCGGAAATGTATCAATCTATGATTGACGAATGCGACTTTCTCAAAGAAGCTCGCAACCTCGACGATTTTCGCGAATTTCTCAAGTTCAGAGGTAACCAGGAAGTTGTGGCGCCGAGACCCTTTCACGACGCATCGAGTGTAAAGGTGCTAACTATGGAACGCTTGTATGGTCGGGCGCTGATCGATGATCGCTATGCAGACAATGCTGCTACAGCCTTGTTTAACGCGCTCGACACATGGTTTGCTAGTTTAACGAACTGCGAGTTCTTTCACGCCGACCTGCATAGCGGCAATCTGCTTTTGCTGGACGGCAATAAAGTGGGCTTCATCGACTTTGGCATGGTTGGGCGCATTAAACCTTCCGCTTGGCGCGCTATGTTTAGTTTATTCGAAGGCTTGCAGACGGAGGACTACCGGCTGGTTGCCCAGGCTATGCTAGCGATAGGTCTGACGCGGGAGAAGATTGACACTGAGGCACTAGCAAACGCGATAAGCAAAGCCTTTCAGGCGTTGGAGTCGGTCAGCCCTGAAGCGCTGGTGTCTGCAACACTTGGCATTAATTCCGAAGACATCAACGAAGTAGTCAACACTCTGGGAGAGATAGCCAAAAACTTTGGCATTCGCTTCCCCCGTGAATTTACCCTGCTATTGAAGCAATTTCTCTATTTTGACCAGTACGTTCAGGTGCTGGCACCGGATACGGATTTATTGGGTGAAGTTTTGCGTGGTGCAAACTTAGCGTAGATAAGCGTACAGCACCTGCAGCGATTGGCCCGAGATAGGCTCCCTAGCAGGAGCAGGGTTTTTAATATCTGGAAACGCCCCAGCTATTAAGCACTCGCACTAGGCCGTGCTTTAACCCGCGCATACCACTCTTGCACGGCGCTGCAATCCTCGGGAACGCTTTCTTTAACCCAACCAGCAAATTCCGTCGTCACAAACGCGGCGATATCTGCGATGCTAAAGAAATCTCCGGCGACGAATTCCTTGCCCTGCAATTGCTCGTTGAGCATTGGGAAAAAGTTTTGAAAGCGCTGCCGGCCACGTTCGGCCAGTTCGGGAATTTGGGCAAGGTTCATCGGGCCGGTAGTGGCGCGGTCGGCAAAGCCCTTGGCAGAGTTGCGCAGAATTTCAGCCAGCGCTGAGATGCCTTGCAATTCGATGCGCGCATTCCAGTCTAATACCACGGCGCGTTCCTGCGCGGTTGTGCCAATTAGCGGTGGTTGGGGCTGAATAGATTCAAGATAGTCGGCAATCGCGATGTTCTCGCACAACACCGTGCCATCGTTGAGTTTTAGTGCTGGAACGGTGCATGAGGGGTTTATTTTTTTGTAGTCATCGTCTAGTTGCTCGCCTTTACCCAGATCGATTTGCACAGTTTCGATATCCATGCCTTTTTCAGCGATGATCATGCGCGCGCGTCTTGGGCTGGGTGCGACTTGGCAGTCATAAAATATCATTGGCGTACCTCTATTGAGTGATTACTTTTAGTTTCGATGATATCGGCAATTGTACAACGTCAATACCACTAATGCTGCGGTTCAGTTCAACGATCTAACGAATCCAATTGGGTTTGCGCTTCTCCAGAAAGGCGGTCAGGCCTTCTTGACCCTCAGCTGAGCCACGAACATCGGCAATTGCGCGGCTGGTGCTGGCAACCAGCGTGTCGTTTACTTCACGACCAGCCACATCGAACACCAATTGCTTTGCCTTGGTGATCGCTTCTGGGCCATTGTTCAGCAAACATTCCACCAAGCCGCTAATGCAGTCGTCTAGCTGATCATGTTCCGCTAACTCGCTAACCAGCCCGAGTTTTAAAGCTGTCGTTGCGGAGAATCGCTCGGCGGTAGTGAAATAACGACGCGCAGCCCTTTCTCCGATGGCGCGCACGACATACGGGCTGATCGTTGCCGGAATCAAGCCGATTTTCACTTCGCTCAGGCAAAAGCTGGCGCGTGACGTGGCTACGGCCATATCGCAACAGCTTACCAAACCGACGCCGCCACCAAAGGCCGCACCTTGTACACGCGCAATTGTAGGCTTTGGTAAGTAGTTAAGCGTACGTAGCATGATTGCCAACATATCTGCGTCGCGCAGGTTTTCCTCATGCGAGTAGCTCGCCATGCGCCGCATCCAGTTGAGATCGCCGCCGGCGGAAAAACTTTTCCCTGCGGCGGCTAAGACCAACGCTCGCACCTGGCCGTCATCGCCGGCTTGCTGAAAAGCGTTGGTCAGCGCCGCGATCATTGTGTCGTCAAACGCATTGTGAATCGCGGGGCGGTTTAGCGTGACTGTGGCAACTCCGTTGGAGTCAACTTCAACTTCAATCATTTTCTCTACCGTGATGAAAGCCTGCGAAAACACTGTCCGCAGGCGCCCAAATAGTGCTTGAATGGAAAATCGGCTTAGGCTATCTTCTTCGTCCCTTCATGAGAGCAAACAGAATGATCGGTTGCTGCGCGCCAATATGCAAGCGCCACGAGCCATGAATTTGCTATTCTGTGATCTGTGTGGAACGTTAAGTGCGTAGAGTGAAAATGAGTCATCGAGTGGTGATGACGTAAGCGATAAGAGGTGAAACGTTGGAGCATCTAGAGCAATTTCGACAAGAAACCGCGGCGTGGCTTGAGAAAAACTGTCCACCGGCGATGCGTGTTCCATTAAAAAGCGACGCCGAAATGTGCTGGGGCGGACGCAATCCTGAGTTTCAGTCTGAAGACCAAAAGCTTTGGTTGGAGCGCAATGTCGAACGCGGCTGGACAGTTCCAGCCTGGCCGAGTGAATGCGGTGGCGCCGGCCTAAGCAAAGACGAACACAAGATTGTGCGCCAGGAAATGGCGCGTCTGCGATGCCGCCGACCGCTGGAGAGCTTTGGTATAGATATGCTCGGCCCTGCATTGTTTAAGTTCGGTTCGGAGGCTCAAAAAAAGGAACACCTGCCAAAAATTGCTCGTGGTGAAATTCGCTGGTGTCAGGGCTATAGTGAGCCGAACTCGGGTTCAGATTTAGCCAGCCTGCAAACCAAGGCTGAAGACAAAGGCGATCATTACCTGGTGAACGGCTCAAAAATTTGGACATCTTACGCCGACAAGGCCGACTGGATTTTTTGCTTGGTGCGCACCGATTTCAATGCGGCGAAGCATGAGGGTATTAGCTTCCTGTTGTTTGATATGGAATCGGAAGGGGTGACAACCTCGCCTATTCAATTGATCAGCGGCAGTTCGCCGTTCTGCCAAACCTTCTTTCAAGACGTCAAAGTACCAAAAGAAAACTTGGTCGGCGAGCTGAACACCGGCTGGACCATTGCCAAATACCTGTTGACCCACGAACGCGAGATGATCAGCGGCATTGGCGGATCTACTGCCAGAAAATCTCCGGGCGAAGCGGCGAAGGAGGCCCTGGGCCTGGAAAACGGCCGACTCCGAAACACGGTATTGCGCCGCGAAGTCGCGCAACTCGAAGTTGACGCGCTGGCGTTCTTCCTGACCAGCGATCGTGGCAAAGACGAAGCCAAGTCCGGGCAGGGTATGGGCGCAGTATCGTCGATGTTTAAGTACTACGGTACCGAGCTCAACAAACGCCGCATGGAATTGGAATTAGATATTCAAGGCAGCAATAGTCTGGTGTGGGAGGGCGAAGCGCACAGCGGAGGACTAACACCCCGACTATGGTTGCGCAGCAAAGGCAATTCGATTGAAGGCGGCACTTCCGAAGTGCAGTTGAATATTGTGGCCAAACGGGTGCTCGGTTTGCCGGATAAGTAATCACACATTGCGGTCGCACAGTGGTAGCTAAAAATTTGACAACATAGTTCAGAGAATGAACCAATGGCATTAGTTTTAACCGAAGAACAGCAGATGTTAAGCGACGCAGCCACCGGCTTTCTGGCCGAAAAAGCGCCAGTCAGCGCGCTGCGTAAACTGCGCGATGAGCGTGATGAAAACGGCTACTCAAAAGAACTTTGGCAGCAAATGGTGGATATGGGCTGGGCCGGTATCGCGATACCCGAAAACTACGGCGGTTCCGATTACGGTTACGTTGGCCTGGGTATAGTCTTACAGGCGGTGGGCAAGTATTTATCCGTGTCGCCCATCAATGCCAGCGTATTGGTTGGCGCCACCCTCGTGCAGTTAACCGGTAGTGAAACACAAAAGAATGCACTGTTGTCCGCCGTCGCCAATGGCGAGTTGTTGCTGAGTCTTGCGTTGGAAGAGGGCGCCCATCACGCCCCAGAGCAAACGGCTCTGAGCGCAGCGCCGCAAGGCAACAACTTCGTGCTCAACGGCGACAAGGTGTTTGTGCTTGATGCACACGTCGCCGACAAATTTATTGTTGCCGCCCGCAGCGCCGGCGTGGCGGGTGATAGTAACGGTATTAGCCTGTTTCTTGTTGACCGCAACGTGGTGGGCCTCACCGTCGAGCGCACGATCATGGTCGACAGTCGCAATGCGGGAACGGTCAAATTCGACAACGTTGCGGTGAGTGCGGATCGGTTGCTGGGGGAAAAAGATCACGGCTATGGCAGCCTGCAACAGACGCTGGACATCGCCAATATCGGACTTAGCGCCGAACTGCTCGGCCTTTCCTTACAAGCTTTTGAACAAACAGTACAATATCTTAAAGAACGCGAGCAATTCGGCGCGGTGATCGGCACATTCCAGGGTTTGCAACACCGCGCAGCACACCTGTTTTGCGAGTTAGAATTATGTAAATCAATGGTGCTAAATGCTTTGCAAGCCGTCGATGCAAAGCGTGATGGCCTATCCTTTTTGGCGAGTGCCACCAAGGCTAAAATGTGCGAAGTCGCGACACTCGCCACTAATGAAGCCGTCCAAATGCACGGTGGCGTTGGCATGACCGATGAGTTCGATATCGGTTTTTACATCAAGCGCGCCCGCGTCGCGCAACAAACGTTTGGCGATTACAATTATCATTTAGACCGCTACGCCGGGTTGAATGGTTATTGATCTTCGTTGATAGTCAGATCGTTGCAACGGTGAGACGAGCAGGAAACCACTATGTCGAGTCAGCCTGATTTGCATGTAGCGATAGATCAACTCACGGCAACCGGCGCACCATTTGAAACCGAAAATGCAAACATCGGCGGTATAACGTACAAAGTTTTCAAACAACAACCCGCCAGCCTACGCGATTTATTTGCCTTCATACCGACCCACGGCGACAGCGATTTTCTGGTTTACCAAAACGAGCGCCTGAGCTACAACGAAACCTGGAATGAGGCCTGCGCATTTGCCCATGCGCTGCAGACCGATTTGGGTATTGCCAAAGGTGACCGCGTCGCGATTGCCATGCGTAACCTGCCGGAATGGGTGATTGCCTTCATTGCCATCACGTCCATTGGCGCGGTCGTCGTGCCGATGAATTCCTGGTGGACAAAAAACGAACTGGCGTATGGCTTGCAAGATTCCGGCGCCAAGGCGGTCGTTGCCGACCGTACACGAACAGATATAATCCAAGTTAGCGAAATAACGTGTATTCAGGTGCGAGAAGGCCCCTTCGCGGCCGGTGTTTTGAATTTCGATGGCTTACTTGCCCGCCACAGAAGCAAGGAATTGCCGGATGTAGTCATCGACTGCGACACTGATGCCTCGATCATGTATACCCCCGGCTCAACTGGCAAACCCAAGGGTGCGGTTGCTACGCACCGCAATATTTTATCAGCAACTACGAGTTGGGCGCTGTTAGGCACGGCGGCAAAAATGGAAAACGGCACGCTGGATGCTGAGCGAGATCATCCACCTGCAGCGTTACTCACCGTACCTTTATTCCATGTGACCGGCTGCAACAGCATGTTTTTGGTATCGGTACTCATGGGTCGCAAGATCGTGATGATGCACAAGTGGCGGGTGGAAGACGCACTTGAATTGATCGAGAAAGAAAAAATCACCTATTTTAGCGCAGTGCCGACCATGTCGCGCGAGTTGCAGGTGGCAGCAAAAGATACTGAACGAGACATTTCAACCCTGGAAGAAATATTTAGCGGCGGTTCAGCCTGGCTGCCAAAACATGTGAAAGAATTGCAGGAAACCTTTCCAGCGGCGATTTTCGGGTTTGGCTATGGCTTAACGGAAACCAGTGGCATAGCAACGGTAAACACGAATGCTCACTACAGCAAAGGCCCTGCCAGCGCCGGTAAAGTAATGCCCGCAGTGACCGAGCTGAAAATCATTACGCCTGACGGAAACGAGCTGCCGGTCAACCAACCCGGAGAGGTCTGTATAAAAAGCTCGGCCAACGTGCGTTGCTATTGGAACAAGTCCGAAGCCACCGCAGCGGCGTTTCACAATGGTTGGTTTCACACTGGCGACGTCGGTTATCTCGATGAGGAGGGTTATCTCTATATCGTCGACCGCAGCAAAGATATTATCATTCGCGGCGGTAAGAATATCAGTTGTATAGAAGTCGAAGCGACTTTGTACCAACACTCAGCAGTTGCCGAAGCGGCGGTGTTTGGTGTGCCGGATGAGCGCCTCGGTGAAGTGGTTTTTGCTGTCGTTGTCGCGCGCAACAAAGAAGAGCTAGAAGCCGAGCAGTTGAAAAGCTTTGCGGCCAAGCGAATTGCCGCATTTAAAGTGCCAGAACACATCAGTGTGATTCACGAATCACTGCCGCGAACCGGTACTGGAAAGATATTCAAAAGTCAGATTCGCGACGTTGTCGTGAAAAATTTCACAAGCGCAGCATAGAGGCAGGATGATGGATTTAGGTATTAGCGAAAGAATCAAACCGATTTTGGCGGAGGTAACGACATTTATCGAGCAGGAAATTACCCCATTGGAGGAAGAATACCACCGCGAAGTTGGCGAGGGTGATCGCTGGCAATTAACACCGCGCATGATTGAAATCATGGCGGAATTGAAAGGTAAGGCTAGAGAAAAAGGCCTGTGGAACTTTTTTTTAACTGGTGATGGTGAACACGGTTCAGGTTTGAACACGGTCGAATACGCCTATCTGGCTGAAGAAATGGGCAGGTCGGCACTCGCGCCCGAGGTATTTAACTGCTCGGCACCCGACACGGGCAACATGGAAGTATTGGAAAAATACGCTACGCAAGCTCAGCAAAAGCAGTGGCTAACACCTTTGATGAATGGAGAGATTCGCTCTGCCTTTGCGATGACTGAACCAAAAGTGGCCTCTTCCGATGCAACCAATATCGCGACCAGCGCCGTGCTAGACGGTGACGAGTGGGTCATCAATGGCGAGAAGATCTATATTTCCGGTGCCGGTGATCCGCGGTGCAAAATTATGATTTGCATGGTCAAGACCAATCCTGAGGCACCCAAGCATCAACAACAGTCGCAAATACTAGTACCTATGGATGCGGCAGGCGTTGAAGTCATTCGCCCCATGCACGTGTACAGCCTGGATGATGCGCCACACGGCCATATGCATATGAAGTTTAACGATGTACGAGTGCCGAAAGATAATATCCTGCTTGGACCGGGAAGAGGTTTTGAGATATCGCAAGGACGCCTGGGGCCAGGCAGAATTCACCACTGCATGCGCGCGATTGGCATGTCGGAAAAAGCATTGGAATTGCTATGCCAGCGTTCGTTGTCACGCGAAGCCTTTGGCAAACCGTTAGCGAGACTTGGCGCCAACTTCGACATTATTGCCGATGCGCGCATGAACATTGAAATGGCGCGTTTGCTCACCCTGAAGACCGCCTGGCTAATGGACAATGGCGATCAGCGCGCAGCCAGAGTACATATATCGCAGATAAAAACCGTAGTGCCTAACGTCGCGCTCAAGGTGATAGACGAAGCCGTACAAATGCACGGTGCGGTCGGCGTCTCGCAGGATTTTCCTTTGGCGAATATGTGGATGGCGGCGCGCACACTGCGCCTAGCAGACGGGCCTGATGCCGTACATAGACGCCAGGTTGCTCGAGCGGAGTTGAAGAAATACGGGTAAAATTGCCGCACGTTTCGCACCAAAATAGAACAAGCTATACGTGGAAGCAGCTTCAATCACGAGCGTTTCCAGTGGCGCGTAGGTATCGACGCAATCTGGTAATATTTCTCATTTTTCCGTCCCAGCTCCACCACGGATTTCGCACCGCTTTGGTGTTATCCTAGCGCCCGGCAAAATACCGCTAACAATTGTAAATCAGCACCAGAAAAGGACCGATACCATGAGCACACCCACTTTCCGATATCTCGACAAAGCTATGGGCCAGCTACGCGATCTGGGGCTGATGCCGGAAACTACCGAGGAAGCGCCGGTAGTCGCGCTGATTGAAAGAATCGCTGACTTGGATGAAGACAAAGCATTGGCAATTGCGCGCACCTTGTCGCAAGCGTCGGTATTTAACGATGTGGTGCGCGAGCAGGTGTCATTAATGAAGCTGGGTGAGCGCTATGAGGAAATCACTGAAGCGTTCAATAGCATTCGCGATGACGCCAAGCGTATGGTTGAGCAAGTAGAAGACGGCAAAATCGATACCTTCGAGCGCATTGGCAACGTGTGGATGAAAGTCACCCGCGGCGATATCGCCAGCCGCTTCGACGACATCAAAAAAACCTATCTGGAGGTGGCTTCCGACTCGAAGGATCAAGTAGAGCGTGAACATATCATCCTCAATGCCTACCAGGATTTTCGTGGTGCGATGAAAGAGTCGGAAATCTACGCGTTGGACATTCTCAAAAATGGTGAAGCACAATGGAAATCAGCCCAGGAGACACTGGAAAAATCTGCAGCAACGGTCGCTGAGTTTCAAGGAGACGATCTGGCCGAACGCGCCAAACTCGAACTGGCGCGTGATGAACGCATGCGTGAATTGCAAACTGCCGAAGATCGCTACCAGATCGCCAAAGACCTGTCCGACAATCTCACAGTAAGCTACAACACGTCAGAAGTCGTGATGGCGCGCTTGATGCAAACCACCAGCGCCAAAGAGCGGGTATACAAACAGGCGATTACATTTTTCGGTACCAATGAGACCGTGTTGACTGCGCTTAGCGCGTCGTTCACTGGCTTGTTTGGTTTGCACGAAAGCACGCAAGCGCTGGAGGCGATGAAAGAGGGCGTGTCAAAGAGCCTGGAGGACCTGGCCGATATTGGCGGTAAGGTCCAGGAGGCAGCAATCAAAGCAGGTTATGGTCCGACTATTCGTGCTGAATCAGTCAAGAAACTGGTGGAGTCGGTGGTGAATTTTCAGGATCGCTCGCGCGAAATTATCAATGAAATGCGCGTGCTCTCTACCCAAAACGCCGAGGAAATTCGCACTGCCGTGGAAGACGGCAAGCAACGTATGGCGCGTATCGTACAGCGCGGCGGCTCACTGCCTCTGGCGCACAAGTTTTAATGGTGGTTTGTTCTATAAGGTCTGATCGCCGTGGTTGATAGCGCGCTAAATCGTACGCCGCTGGAAGAAATGATGCTGGCAATGGATGTAGTCGATACGCTGCGCCATCATCAGGATTTGGTCGATCGCGAATTAGACGCAGACGCCCGGCGGGAGCGAATGATCGCTAGGCTGCGAGAGATATATACCGCACAAGGTATCGATGTCACCGATGCGATGTTGGCCGAAGGCGTGCGTGCGCTGGAGGAGGATCGCTTCAAGTATTCGCCACCCGGCGACTCGTTCGGAACCAGCTTGGCAAGGCTTTACGTTAACCGCGGTGTGTGGATAAAACCCGTTCTCTTATTGCTCGTTGTTGGCACGCTGTTAGCGGCGTTTTACTATTTTGCCGCGCTGCGACCCGCTGCACTGCAAAAATCGGAGTTGCCGAATCGGCTAGACAATACTTACGCGGAAATCGTTGCGGTCAGCAAGGATACGGAAGCGAGCGGCCTGGCGCAAACTTTGTTGGCGTCGGGCAAGGCGGCTATCAACAACGATAAGATGGATGAAGCGGTGGATATCGGTGCCGATATGAATGCACTGTTAGCCACGCTAAAACAAGCTTATCAAATACGCATCGTCTCGCGTGCAGACGAGCGCTCGGGTGTGTGGCGCGTACCGGATGTTAACAGCCGCGCCCGTAATTATTACGTGATCGTCGAAGCTGTAACGCCTGCAGGCACTGTTTTAAAACTACCGATTACTAGCGAAGAAAACGGCAGCGTCAAAACAGTAGACCGCTGGGGAGTGCGTGTTGATGAAGAGATATTCGATGCCGTTAAGGCCGACAAGCAAGACGATGGAATCATTCAACAACGCATGGTAGGTGAAAAGGAACGCGGCCAGCTCGACCCG
>JBPCXM010000286.1:0-6161 GCA_051008535.1 Pseudomonadales bacterium
TCGATGTAATTGATGATATACGAATGCGACACCGGCAGCATTTTTTCGAAGCTAGCGTCGGGCCGCAATTGCGAGGCCTGATAGGCAAACCAGCCGGTGGCGATAACAAACAACAGCAAAAACAACGCTCGATGGGCAAATATCGCACGGGCAATAGCAGTGCGTATTCCCGTATCTTCCGGCATTGCAGTCGCGTTTTTTTCTTCGACCATTCTTTTTCTCCCGTGGCGGCGTCCATGACAACCAGGCCTTTCCTGCCAACAATCAATAAGTCATTCGCGTCATTTGCTAGCACGCCGGCAAAGGTGCTGCGGCTGGAGTGGGTCTCAGCTTTGAAGGTTTGACCGTTGTCGCGGCTTTCGAGAATGGCGCCGCCCGATCCCGTCAACATGATGTGATCGTTAGCCAGCCGGCTACCTCCATAAAGGCTTGCACTGCTGTCACTGGCAACTCGGTGCCAACTATCGCCCTGGTCTTCACTACGAAAGATATTGCCGCGCAAACCGAAAGTCAGCACGCTTTGGTCGGCAGCGACCATCGTGCCGAACAAACTGCCATCGTAAGGTGTCGGCAGTGCTTCCCATTTGTCTCCGCCGTTTTTGGAACGGAATAAAATACCCGTCTCGCCGGAGAGGTATAGCGTGCCATCGTCGCTGGCGGCGAGGCTGTAGTAGTGGTAGCGATCGACATTTTCAATCTTGTCGGCTTGCAGCCGCCATTTCAGGCCGCCATCGCTGGTGCGGTACAGCATCCCATAGGCACCGACCGCAAAGCCGTTTTTCTCATCGCTAAACCAGACATCAAGAAAAGGGTCGTTGGGGCCTGTTTTAACCGCTTCCTCCGCATCTTCCACAGCGTATTGTGCGTCTTCCAGTTGCAGCGCGAGATCGGGCTGCTCGGGATCAATCGCCACGGCTTGTTGTGCGTCAGTGGCTGGCTTTGCGGCATCAACTTGCTCCTGCAACATTGCGACGCGCTTGTTCATAAATTTGAGCCACGCTTTATTGGCGTCGCTACCGTCGAACTGTACCTTCCATGTTTCACCCCCATTGCTACTGTGCAAGATAACGCCACTATGGCCCACTGCCCAACCACGTTCCTCGTTAGCGAAGCTGACCGCGGTCAAAGCATGTGACACGGGTACAGACGCTTGTTGCCATTGCTTGCCATCGTCGTCGGAGTAGATGATGATGCCGCGTTCGCCGACTGCCACCAGCCGCTTGCCGGCCGCGGTAATGGCAACCAACTGTGCAAGCGAGGGGTTTTTATCCGGTAAGGCTGGCAAAGCGTAATAATCGGTTGCCGCTTGTGCCGCGAAAACTCCTATCGATAGGAGTAACGCTGTACATTGCAGTAGCCTAACAGGTGTTCGTTTGTTCATCCAAGTACTCCGTTTGTTATTATCAATACGAACCATGAGCCGGCGTGTCATAGAATGCCATGCCGGCTAGACTCGACTTCTTACAGCATCACTAACGCCGTCCGGCCCGACGTAGTGCCGCTGGGGTAAAATCGTCGAATTTACCCTTGTAACCAAAATCGTATTGATAACCTTTTTCTTCGTTGTCCAAACCGATCGACAGGTAGCGCCCGGATAAAAGGTCGTACAAGGCCTCTGCGGCCAGCCAGGGCACCTTGGCCTGATAATGAACAACGGCATGGCCTTCCTTCACTTTCCAAAGTTCACCGCGGCCGTCGTAATGGTCGACAATGGCAATCTGCCAAGTATCCTCGTCAACATACATTGTGCGGCGCCCATAAATATGCCGCTTGCCGGATTTTAATTTGGCGTCGACCACCCAGACCCGATGCAATTCATAGCGCAAGTGCTCTGGATTCATATGGCCTTTCTTCAGAATGTCTTTATATTTCAATTTGCCATTGCGCAGCTTGAAAGCGTTGTATGGAATATACAGTTCTTTTTTGCCAACCAACTCCCATTCGTAGCGGTCCGGCGCGCCGTTGTACATGTCTAGATCGTCAGCCGTTCGCAAGCCATCCGATTGTGTGCCGGGGCCATCGTAGGCGATATTAGGGGCGCGGCGCACGCGCCGTTGCCCGGCGTTGTAAACCCAGGCCGAACGTGGCTCTTTGATCTGATCAATGTTCTCATGTACCAACAACACATCGCCCTCGACGCGTGCCGGCGCGAGAATATCCTGCAGAAAGACAAACAGGCGGTTGGGGTAGGGGTTATTCGGTACGCGGGTGGCGAACAATACCCGCTCCTCGAACAGCACCGGGGCGAAATTACCATTTGCTTGCATTGGCGTTTGCACATAACGGCGGCTGACGCCCAATGGTGTACGGTAGCGTGTGATATGGTTCCAGATAACCTCCAACCCATTTTGCGGAATAGGAAACGGTGTAGTAGAAACGAAATTCTCCAAGCCGTTACCGCCCTTGACCATGTCGGTGACGGTCGCACCTTCCTTGATTTCCTTATAAACCTTATCCGGCAATACGGCACTGCGCCGGGTTGGATAGACCGGCATATTGAAAGTTTTAGCGTAGCGTTTCAATAGCGCGATTTGCCCCGGCGACAGTTTGTCTTCGTACTGCTGGTAATTCTCGGCGGTGATGGTAAACATGGGCTTGTCGTCGGCATAGGGGTCGACCAATCGCTTGCCTTCTTCATACCCTGCTGGTGACTCCTTGAGGCCGCCCGTCCATTCCGGAATTGTGCCATCAGTATTGGCGGCGCGCTCTGAGCCCATAGGGGTGAGTTCGGGGCCGTCCAAACGCGCGGCTTCCTCGGCGCTGATTTTGGCTAGCGCCGACTGTGAAGCAAGTGATGCTGCAATCAAGCAAGCCAAACCTATTCTTTTGCTAACGATTTTCATTGTTGTCGCCTCCGCTACTGATGCATGCCGGCACCAGATAAAATAATGTGTTAGGTTTGCATTAATGAATAGTTATTCCCATTCGTTGACTCATATTGCAAATCAACCCATACACGACGATATACGGCTAATGTACCAGCGAAGCTGCAGAACAACTTTGATTTAAAACAAATCAAGCGGTGATTTGTTGCTCATAGATGACAATATTGATTCTGCGCGAGGTCGTTAACGTCTGCCAGCGCGCCTTAGCGCAGCAGGCGTGAATTCGTCGAAGCTGCCTTTGTAGCTAAAATCGTGTTGATAGCCTTTTTCTTCAACGTCCAGACCAATCACTATGTAGCGACCAGATAACAAGTCGTGTGTCGATGAAGCTGCACCCCAGGGTATTTTCACCTGATAGTGGACTATGTTATGGCCTTCCTTAACTCTCCACAGTTCACCGCGGCCGTCGTAGTGGTCGATGATGGAAATTCCCCAGGTGTCTTCGTCGATATAGAAAGTGCGGCGCGCATAAATATGGCGAGCGCCTGCTTTTAGTTTGGCCTCAACGACCCATACGCGATGTAATTCGTAGCGCAAGTGCTCAGGATTCATGTGGCCTTTCTTTACAATATCTTTGTATTTCAGCTTGCCGTTGTGTAGCCGGTACGCGTTATACGGAACATAAAGCTCCTTTTTTCCCACTAGTTCCCAGTCGTAACGATCAGGCGAACCATTGTACATGTCCAGGTCGTCTGCTGTGCGCAGGCCGTCTGACGCTGTACCGGGGCCATCGTAGGCGACATTAGGTGCACGCCGCACACGGCGCTGGCCAGCGTTGTAAACCCAAGCCGAACGCGGCTCCTTCACTTGGTCGATGTTCTCATGGACTAACAACACATCGCCTTCGAGGCGTGCCGGCGCACGTATGGTCTGTAGGAACAGGAACAAGCGATTGGGATAGGGGTTTTTCGGCACGCGGGTGACATATACCGTTTTTGTTTCGAGTAAAGTCGGGCTGAAGTTACCGTTCGCCTGTACCGGTATCTGGGTGAAGCGTTGTTTAATACCCCGATCCGAGCGGTAACGCACTATGTGATTCCAGATAACCTCTACGCCGCTTTTTGGAATGGGGAACGGCGTTGTCGAGCGGTAATCTTTAAAGCCATTACCGCCTTCCACCAGCTCGGTAACAGTTGCGCCCTCCTTGATTTCCTGATAAACCGCGTCTGGTAATAGCGCGCTGCGCCTGGTGCGATAAACCGGCATACGGAAAGTGTCGGGATAACGTTTCAGTAGCGCGATTTGGCCGGGTGACAGCTTGTCTTCATACTCCTGATAATTTTCGGCGGATATGGTAAACAAGAGTTTATCGTCGGGGTAGGGGTCGACCAGCCGTTCGCCTTGTATATACCCCGGTGGCAGCTCCTGCAAGCCACCGGTCCATTCCGGAATCGTGCCATCGGCGTTACCTGCGCGCTCTGCACCTAGCGGTGTCAGTTCGGCGCCACCCAAACGGGTGGCTTCCTCGGCGCTGATTTTGGCTAGCGCTGGTTCTGGCACAAGTGACGATACAAGCGAGGCCATGAACAAGAAAGCGAGTGTGCGCAAGCTGTAAATGGCCTTCATTTCTTTTTCCTTATTCGGATCGAAGTATAAGCGCCTGTTAAAATGCAACGGAGAAACTAAGCGATAAGAAATCGCGGTCATCGCTGATATTGTAGTCGCCGCCAAAGAAACTGGTGTAGGAGAGATCGGCTTTGTAGGTGTTAAGATATTCGGCCGATAAACCCAGGCTCAGCGCCTTGCTGTCTTCGTTGAAATTGGGTGGTGGCGCATACCCTTTCACATCGTGCGACCAGGCGATACTTGGGGTCAGATTAATGCCCCAAAATGCGTCGGAGTAGTCCAGGCTAGCGCGTATGCGATAGCCCCAGGAGAAGTCGGTGATGTAGCCGTCACTGGTGCAGTTTTGTGGTTGCGAGTTGGGTGATACTGGCAAACCAGTCGTGGTGCACGTCACGGGTCCGCCTGGCGTTTGAATGGTGCCAAAGTCACCGGTGCCGAATACTGCGGCTCGGCCATAGCGCTGCTCGCGTTCGTCGGGCAGCGAGTCAATCCAGTCGGCGCCGATTTCCGCGGCAAAGCTCAAACGCTGTGCGCCCAAAACTTGATCAAAAAAATTGATAAAAGTAACTTGCAATTGGGTAAATTCAACCTCGTCATAACCGTGCACAATTCCTCTTGGCCCGGCCGCCAGTGCCCTGTCCAGCATTGTACTCCAAGGCGCAAAAGTTCCCGCCGCCGCCGCTCCAGTGCCTTCGACCGTATTGATTGCGAGCGGCAGTTCGGGCCGGTGGCTCAGTTCGCCCGAAACGGCCCACGAGCCGATATTGGCGGCAAAGGTCAGCGCAAACACTTCAATATCTTCCGGATACTCAAGGAAATACTGCGTCCAGTCCTCTTCGGGTAAAAGAAGAAAAGGTGTTCCAGGGCTGGAAGAGTTGATGAAGCTGAGTATCGGGGTGCGGCTGTGATAATTGATGTAATACGCGCCGAATTCGGTGGCATTCAACCCTTCGGCAAAATAGCGCAGAGCAATACCCCACTGCCCGTCATCCGATGGTTTTTCATCGCGCGCGCGAGAGAGAAAAGCGGACCCACTATCGGGACCGGCAGGCCGTTGCAGGGTTAGTCTATCGCAACCGCCACCGGATATGTCGGCGCCGGACCAGTACGAACCGCAGCCGTCGAGCACCGATTGTTCCCAGTCGTATTGGTAAAACAATTCCATACTAAGGTCGGGTATCACGCCGATGTTGGTGTAGACCAACCCAACCGGTAACAAGGCTTCCTTCAATTCTGCACCGGGCTTACGCAGTGCCGTGACATCCACCGGGTTGATCACATTCACGCTGTTTTGAATAAACAAGCTTTCACCCCAACTGACGACCTGTTTGCCAACCCGAAACTCGACCGGCATGGTACCGAGTTCAGTGCTGGCGTAGGCGTAGAGGTCTAGCAGCTCGAAGCCGGAACTCTGCGCCAGATCGACAAAATCCGAATCTTCCAGTTCCTCATTAGGCACATAGTCGTTCGCCGCGCTGCCATGCGGTCGCTCGCCGTTCTCCAGTTCGTCGTCGTACCAGTATTTGACTCGGGTAAATAGGCCAATGTCTTTGTAGTTCAGGTCCAGATCGTGAACACCCTTGAAGATAAGTGAGAACAGTTCGCCCTTCTCGAAGTTGAGATTGCCTTCGTCCTGGGTGCTGGAAGGTGCGCGCCCACCCTCGATATTGCCTGGTGCGATATAGTACTCTTCCGGATCTTACATACGCC
>JBPCXM010000287.1:0-3633 GCA_051008535.1 Pseudomonadales bacterium
TCCGGCAAGGTATTGATGGCCGATGGCAAAGTGAAAACCCTGAACGGCGCTGCGGTAAAAGCGGCGGCTGATAGTAAAGCGCAAGAGATCGCTGCCGCGCTGTCTGGCGGCAGTGCTGAAAACTAATCAATCACAGGGAACCCAGTAACATGATTTCATTCCACGTCAATTCAAAACCAGTTACATTCAAGGGCGACGAGAACACACCGGCACTTTGGGTTCTGCGAGACCACTTCGAGCTAACAGGCACGAAGTTTGGCTGTGGTATTGGTCAGTGCGGCGCCTGTACGATACACGTCGACGGCCGTGCGCAGCGCTCGTGCATGACGTCGATATCTGCTGTTGAAGGCCGAGCTATCACGACCATCGAGGGGCTAGCCTCTCCTGATGGCAAGCTGCATCCGGTACAACAGGCCTGGCTCGAAATCGACGTTCCCCAATGCGGATACTGCCAAGCCGGGCAAATCATGGCCACCGCAGATTTTCTAAAAAAACACCCCAAGCCCAATGATCGAGACATCGACGACAATATGACCAATATTTGCCGCTGCGGAACATATGTTCGGATTCGCAACGCCATCCATCGGGCCGCAGAACTGGCTGCGGCGGGAGAATAGGCATGTTAGTCAACAAAGCAAACTCGACCGAGGAGTGTATTAACCACAGCCGCAGACGGTTCCTCGTCGCCGGCTCAAGCGTCGCCGGCAGTTTCTTTCTGGGCTTGCCGGCGATTGGCCTATCGAATGGCGTCGTGGCCGAAAACAAGCATGAACGTCAGATAGGCTTTTTCATACAGATCGAAGCCGACGGGCGGGTAATCATTGGCAACAATCAGCCCGAGATCGGCCAAGGCGTGCGCACCGCATTGCCAATGTTGGTAGCCGAGGAATTGGATGTTGAGTGGTCTAGTGTCAGCATCAGGCAAATGCCATTGGGTATCATCAAAACAGCGGATGGCTATGACTGGAAATACGGTGGTCAGGGCGTTGGTGGCAGCACCGGCTTAACCAGCAACTGGGATTTTATGCGCGAAGTCGGCGCAACGGCCCGCCAACAACTGATCACAGCAGCGGCCGCCAAGTGGAATGTTCCACTATCTCGTTGTAGCACAAAGCCGGGTTACGTCGTTTGCAGTTCCCCGGCCGCGGAGATTTCATACGGTGATTTAGCCGCTGCAGCGGCCCGGCTTGAAGTACCCGAGCAAAGTCCGCCGCTCAAAGACATGAAGCAATACCGAATTGTCGGCAAGCGGCAAAAAACCAAAGACGCGATAGATATCGTCACAGGCAAGGCACAGTATGGGATCGACACCCACAAAGCCGGCATGCGCTACGCCGTGATTGCACGTTCCCCTTATCTCAATGGAAGCGTTCGTTCAATTAACGATAAAAAAGCCCGAAAAGTCGATGGTGTTCTCGATGTATTCAAAATCGACGGCCCCAAACCCGGCGAACCTTACCTGATTCTCGCTAGCGGAGTGGCAGTCGTCGCCACATCGACCTGGGCGGCGATGGAAGGGAGGGAAGCACTGCAAGTCGATTGGGACCCGGGCCCGAACGCAACAGACAGTAGTGACGCCTTCTGGCAACAAAACGAAAAGCTGTTGCAATCGAAAGGCCAGGTCGTGGTCAACGAAGGCGATTTTGATCAAGCCTTGTCAGAGGCCGACACGGTCATTAAACGCCACTACCGTGTGCCGTTCGTTTCGCATGCACCCCTGGAACCACAAAACTGTTTCGCGTATGTGGAGAAGGAGCAATGCCATATTGTTGCGCCTACGCAAATGCCGAGTGGGGCATCGCGAGCCGTCGCCGCGGTGACGGGCTTGCCGCGTGAAAATATCCATGTAGACATTAGTCGTATTGGTGGTGGATTCGGCCGCAGGCTGACCAACGACTATGTCGCCGAAGCTGCCATGATTTCAAAGAAAACTGGGTGGCCGATCAAACTACAGTGGACACGCGAAGATGATGTGAAGAATGATTTTTACCGCCCCGCTGGCTTACACGAGATGCACGCAGGTGTGAATAAAGAGGGCGAGGTCATCGCCTGGACTCAGCGCCTTGCGAGCGCTAGCAAATACTACCGGCGTCCCGATATGCCCGATGATAAGTTGTGGGAAGCGGAACTGTATGCGGACGATTTCCCGAGAAAAATCGTCGAGAATTTCAGGCTGGAATATTTCCACAATCCCATCGGGCTTCCCAGGGGTTCGTGGCGCGCCCCAGCGCATACTGCGAATGCCTTCGTCATTCAAAGTTTTCTCGACGAAATTGCCCATGAGATTGGCACAGATCCGCTGCAGCTGCGAATCGACCTGCTGGGCGAAGAGAGAGAATTGGAGTATGGCAACCACGGCGGCCCGACGTTCAATCCCGGACGACTCACTCGTCTAATCGAATTTGTCGCCAAGCGCATCGATTACAAGAGGCAGCGGCCAAACAGACGCGGTGTCGGTCTTGCCACCCACTTTACCTTCGGCGGCTACGCCGCGCATGCCTTCGAAGTCACGGTCAGCTCGAAAGGTCAATTGAAAATCGAACGCATTGTGGCGGCCATCGATTGTGGTTTTGCCGTTAACCCGCAGGCGGTTGAAGCACAATTGCAGGGTGGTACGATCGATGGCATCAGTACTGCGCTGGGTCTGGAAATCACGGTAAAAGATGGCCAGGTACGGCAAAGCAACTTTCACGATTACCCATTGCTACGAATTGCTTCAGTGCCCAGTATGTTCGAGACGCATATATTGCCGTACGACGACCGGCCTACCGGCGTAGGTGAAATGGGCATTCCTTCTTCGGCTCCGGCGCTAACCAACGCAATTTTTGCGGCGACTGGCGTGCGGATTCGAAGCTTGCCCATCGGAAACCAGTTGCAAGAAGCCCTGGCAGGTTGAATCTTTGGCAGAATAATTCTGCTGGCAATCAATCAATCGCTGGATCTCGTTAACCATGCACAGCGGCGGTTAAACCTCTCAACTTGCTGCGGCGATCCTAAGATCGCGTTGAAACGCATCACGTACGATCTCTGCAATTTTCTCAATCAGTGCGGAGTCGCGGTGCGGCGCTTGATACATATTAATAAGCACATCATCCAGTGGTGGCAATATACCGGCCGGCAAGGTTGCGCAATTCTCCGGTATGTGAATTTTCGGTGTCACAGCCAGATCCGCGCTGACGATCGCGTCTACCGTTATCTCTGAATCAGTATCGCCGATAAGCTTCCAGGGCACATTTGCCTCGTCCAAGGTTCTAATCACATTTTGTTTTTGTGAGCAGTGATTACAGATGGTCAGCGGCAGCGGTCGGCTGAGATGGGCCTTGCCGTTGGCGGCGCCATACCAGTGATTCTCAACCTGCTGCAATGTCTCTCCGCCCTTATTCAATCTATCCTCGGTAGTGAGGATGAGATCAATGTCGCCGTCTTTAAGCCGCTGCCTGAGCAATTTCGTTAGGGAGGACACGAGACTTAGACGGATGCGAGGATACAACGTCGTAGCGCGCTTCAGGATATAGGGTACGTTAGGATAAACAACGTCTACCGGCACGCCGAACACGACGTCCCCCTGGTAATCATCGTTGGTTAACCGCATCCAGGTTTCGTCATTGATCACCAGCATGCGGCGTGCATAAC
>JBPCXM010000288.1:0-4347 GCA_051008535.1 Pseudomonadales bacterium
GCGTGGTATGGCATGGATGCAAGGGGCGTCGCCTTATGAGCCTGCTGTGTTTTGGCTAGCGCTTGTGGTCCTGGGGATGGCGTTCGCATTGAAGCGCGCCATCAGCAACGACGGTTTGTGAATCTCGTCGCAGAGAGTGACTAATCTCGTCTTGGGCTATGTCGCCTCGATGCTTTGATCACGAAATCAGCTGGTTAAATGAATATCGCGGCGAATTCGTAGGTAATGAATCACGACTAGAAGGCTACGACGATGCAGCTAACCAAATACACCGATCTTTCTCTTCGGGTCATGATGCATTTGTCGCTTGAGCCCAATCAACTGGATACCATTAAAGACATTGCCGAGCGCTATCACGTGTCGAGAAATCACCTTGTCAAAGTCGTGCATCAACTGGTCAATCTCGGCTATTTGCAGTCTGTGCAAGGGCGGGGTGGTGGAATTACTCTGGCGAAGCCCGCATCGAAGATTAACGTTGGCAAAGTCGTGCGCCAAATGGAGAAAAGCTTAAATGTTATTGACTGCGTGGCAGAGAATTGTCCCTTGACGCCTTCATGCATTCTAAAACGTGCAGTTAACGAAGCGACAAAATCATTCCTGCAAGTATTGGATACCTACACAGTGGCTGATTTGGTAAAGAACCGCACACAATTGCTTAGGTTGATTAACTGAGCTAAGCATTGGCAAGCCACTGTCAATAAAATCTCTGGATCGAGTTGCACTCGGTCTCCAGGTTTGCTGGAAGCGAGGTGAAAACGAAAAGCACTATTTCATTACGTATTCACTGTAGGGCATACAATCGATTTTCATCGTATGATGTGGATCCTGCCCGATATCAATAAAACGCTTGACGCTCGCTTGCATAATAAGCGCATTAATTTGCCACCGTGGGGCCCGTGGGTTGTCAGCGCGAATGCTAACAGCATCGGGAAAATAGCGATCAACCAAAGAATTCCATTGCTCAGCCTTTTCGCCCTGTTCGTCATAGTAATGTTCCTGGCTGAACATTGAATCTTCCGGGAAGCTCTCTTCAATGAATGCGTGGTAGACCGGAGCGGCATAAGTGACGGGCCGTACAATGAGGTTCTGGCGATAGGCAAAGGTTGACTGAGTGCCAATGCCCACAAATGAATGGCTATTGTGCCATATCTCCAGCCATTGTTCGTGACTTAATCTATTCGGTGCCCGCAACATAACGACCTGACACATACCATGTGTACGTTCACCCGCTTGTGCCGGTGGGTAGAGGGTATTCGGTACCGGTTCCGATTCAGAAGTCAGATAGCCATGGTACCCGGCGGTCACTGCTTCGATGGCCTGATCGAAAGGCGCGCGATAGAAATCATTGGCGCTGTTCATCCAAACGGATAGCATTCCATCGGGATGGGGTTTGGTGTTATCCAGCTTTACACTGGTGCTACGAGCAGAGAAGTCATCGTGTGCGCAGACTCGATAGCTCGACGCTCCCAGTGTATTCATTTGTGCCGCGAGTGACCCAATGAGAACATCGCGAAATGCCTCTGCTGATTGGCCCGCAGGCTTCCAGATGGGATACATTACTTTTTCCATGATATCTCCCTTGAATAATCGTATTTGGAATTTTTAGATTTCATTGAAGTCAATAGACAGCTGCCAGCAGTGTCATGGCGGGTTAGCGCCGTGCACAATGACACCTAGTCGAAGGCGCGTGGCATCTCCATATTGAGTCTGATCAGCCCACCGTTAATACCAAGCACCTCGCCGGTAACATAGCTGCTGGCAGGTGATGCAAGGTAAAGTGCGCCCAACGCAATATCTTCCACCTCACCAAGGCGGCCCATCGGGGTGATTTGGTTCATCACACTTTCTATTTCGTCTGTCAATACGGTGTTTAATGCGTCGGTTTTGGTAGAGCCGACCGCAATTGCATTGACACGAATTTTTGGCGCAAAGTCTTGAGCGAGCTCCTGACTAATAAAAGAGAGCGATGATTTGGCTGTTCCGTAAGCGGCAAAGCACGCGGAGGGACGGTGACCCGCGATCGAAGAAATATTAACGACGGAACCACCACCGGCACTGTCGATCATCAGTGGTGCGCAGATTCTTGTCAGCGCAAAAGCGGAGCTGACATTAAACTTGAAGGCCCGCTCCAGTTCTTCGGTCGTTGTTTCCAGTGCAGGCTTAGGCGGGAATCCACCGGCATTGTTGATTAAGATGTCGATGCGGCCAAATTCCTGCATCGCCTGCTGTGCCAGATTTTCCAGTTGGTCTTCCTGCATCACATCGGTAATGACGGTCAGCGCACGCACTCCAAAGCTACGTACTTCACTAGCCGTTTCGTCGAGTTGATCCTGGGTGCGTGCGGCGAGCACTACGTCTGCACCCGCTTCGGCGAGGGCCTTGGCAATTGCCGCACCGATACCGCGACCGGCGCCGGTAACAACGGCAACTTGGTCATTGAGGCGAAAGCGATCAAAAATACTCATTGTACGATGCTCCTTCTACGTTCAAATGGGTCGCCGCAATAGCGTTCGTGTATTTGCTTGTCTTCATAAAACCTATTTCCTCATCATCTTTGCGTAAGATAAAGCCTCTTTTTTTTGCCGACAAGTAGGACGGAAATCTCCGGTCAATTCGACTGTGCGCGGTAGTATTCAATTGATTCGGCCATACATTCAGCGACTGATTTTACCGGATGGTATTCAAAGTCACGCCTGGCGGCGTCAGAATGAACAACATGGGAAATGGTGAGTTTGTCCAGCTCATGAGGAGAGAACAACGGTTCAGGCAGGCCAAGTTTGAAGTGCAACCATTGCCACGCTGTCATAAAGCCGCGTACCGGCGCGGCGGGTATATTGGCTTTGGGTACTCTATAGCCCAGGCCTTCAAATAGAGGGCGCGCAAAATCGAACATATGGGCGGGTTCACCATCTGAAACAAAGTAGGCTTTGCCGCAAACTGGACTGCCGGGGATCAGCGCCTCGGCAGCCAGCACATGCGCATGCACCAGGTTGTCTATATTGATATGGTCATGCAGCGCGCCTTTGCCGCCGATGCGGGCGACCATGGTGCCAGCTTTCAGTTGCTCTACCAGTGTATCCAACATTAGGCTGCCCCCCGGCCCCCAAATGCCGTCTGGGCGAAGCGCACAACTAAGCAAGCCACCTATGCCATTGGCAGCAAGCACAGCTTTCTCCGCGACGACTTTGGTCTCTGTGTACAGGCAAGAGGGGTGTGTGGCATAAGGCGTATGCTCGCCCATATTCAGGTCTTCTTCGCCGTTAAAACAGGTGTCGACTGAACTGGTATGAATCAGTTTGCTAACTGCTTGCGCTTGGCAGGCCTCAATAATGTTAGTAGTTCCGGTAACATTTACCGCATACGCCGCGTCCCGGTAGCGCTCGCTGACGGCACTGCCGCCGAGGGTGGCGATCATCGCAGCCGTATGAAAAACTGTATTCATGCCGTGACAGGCCTGTGCCATTTGTTCAGCATTGCGGATATCGCCGGTAAAGCATTCCAGGTTTTCGTGCTTAAGATCCAGCGGTGTATTGCGTACCAGCGCGCGAACTTCGTAACCCCTTTGCAACAGATTCATTACCAGATGGCTGCCACTAAAACCTGCCGCGCCGGTGACCAAACACCTACCGAGGTCTTTAGCTGAAGATGTATCTGAAGTGCTACTCATAAATTTATACCGGATTGCAGCTTGTGCTGGTGCAGTTGTTGAAGATTGCTTTTGCGGTTAGCTTTGTGAGTGAACTGAACGACGACTTGTTTGTTATATGACCATTCATCGAAGGTGAGGACTTTCTCAAAGGTGCCTCGTCCCATGATCAGTCCATCGACGGAGTCCATGAATTCGTTGTATCCATGGTCCTCACCCTTAGTAGTTTGCTTCATCAGCCAATCCAGATTGCCATCGCGGCGCGCGATAAAGCCGTCCAGGCTGGCAGCGATGGAGACATGGCCGGTAGTCATTAAAGCCACCCCCAAAATACTAAATTACGCAGTTTATAGTAGCGGCAGAGCTTTTCAAATCAATCTGTCGGAGTGATTTCACATTGTTCAATGTGCCCGCTTGAGGCGATCCACCCTCCCGGAACGAAGCATGCTGCCAAACCAAAATTTCCGTATTTCTAAGATGGTCACAATTCAGCTAACTGATAGGGCGTGCTTTGTATAGAATACCTTGGCTGCATTTTATTGGCCACGCAAGCGATTTCTCGCGAAACAACAGGAAGGTATTCTATGTCTCGCTTTACCGGAAAAACCGTTTTTGTCACCGGCGCTTCGTCCGGTCTGGGCGCGGCAACTGCACGATTGTTTGCTGACGAAGGCGCTAGCGTTTTTGGCATTGGCCGAAAC
>JBPCXM010000289.1:0-2884 GCA_051008535.1 Pseudomonadales bacterium
CCCCAAATAAGTATTATCATAAACGGGGCGAGGATCATAAAACTAGCTGCTATAAGCAATATGAGGAAAGCGATACGAATTAAGAGCTCGATATTCCTGTTGTCATTTAAATTTCTCATTTTCAAGATACTACCAAATGTCTAGTTTTGACACAAAACGAACATTCAAAGTATATTTTTGTAAATTAAAAATCAGATAATCTCAGCAATGATTCGGTCGAAATATTGCTTTAAGCATAAACAGAATGGTCAAATAGTTCTCTAAACATAAAGCTCAAAATTATATTAATAAAAGGGGGGGTAACTATGGCAGAAGCTAACAAATGGAACGGACATTGTGCCTGTGGTGCAATTCAATATGAATCTACTAAAGAGCCATCTCTTTCATTTATTTGTCAATGTAGACAATGTCAGAGAGCAACAGGTGGCGGCCATGCTGCTTTATTCGTAGTTTCTATAAACTCAACAACAGTTACTGGTGAAATGAAATTTTATGACCAAAAAGCTGACAGTGGTAACATCGTTAGTCGGGGTTTTTGTCCTGACTGCGGGTCACCGGTGATGAACAAAACTACTTCTTATCCCGACAATTTAATTTTCAATGTGGCAACCTTGGATGACCCTGGTATTTTTGACCCTAGCACAGCAGTATTTTCAGAGTTTTCTCAGTCCTGGGACTACATCAATCCAAAACTCAAATAAAAGGTTGAACAGCGTACCACTAACACTAACTAATTAGCCTTACAAATATTTAGAAGCTGATATCTTCCAGCGTCTGCAAAAGTGTCTGGTAGCGAATCATCGATTGAGATTTTTCCCTTAGGGAATAAAAAAGAATTCACCGATATAATGGACACTTATAAGGAGCGTAAATGTATGACAGATAATCCCGTTTGGCGCTGGATCGATGATACGTTTCTTGACCTCGGGCGACAGTTCCGCTGGACTTACCTGCCCCCTTTGATGGTGTATCTAGCGGCGGGTGTGTCCGGGCTGACCGCCATCGTCGCTACCTTTTTCATCAAGGAGTATCTTGATCTTTCCGCCTCCTTCCTAGCTAGCCTGGCGTTCTGGGCGGGCATCCCATGGATACTGAAAATGCCGCTTGGTCACCTAGTCGACCTGATCTGGCGCAAGAAATTGATTCTCGTCTATATTGGCGCGAGTCTAATCGCGCTCAGTCTCGGAATCATGTATGCCATCATCGCCCACACCGAAATGATGGCCAAGATCATGAATGTCGAAGCCTGGTTTGTGATTGCCACCCTGCTCGCGCCGACCGGCTACGTCGTGCAGGACGTGGTCGCTGACGCGATGACCGTGGAGGCGGTGCCAACAATAGATGAGCATGGCAACCCATACCCGGACAGTGAAATCAAGGTGATGCACACCACGATGCAGACTCTCGGGCGCGTAGCGATCATCAGCGGCCTGGTTGCAGTTGCCGTATTGAATATCACCCTGTTCGAGGGCGTCGAAAACATGTCCGAGGAAATGAAAGTCGCCATTTACGCCGACATATACCTGTTGGCACTGATCATCCCGCTTATCTCAATTACCGGCGTCATTCTTGGCACCCATTTACTGAAACGTCGCGCCCGCGAGCTGCATGAGCAAGGCCACGATCATGAAAGTGTCGATAAAATACTGTTCGCACCAGCCGGGGAAACACATCCGAACTGGTGGATACTTGGTGGCAGCCTTGTTTTTGCCGCATTCACGCTGACCATGGGTATCAGCCAAATACCATTGGCTCAAGAAATTATTTTCCTAGGATCGATGGGCATTATTTTATTCCTGATGTACCGATTGATGCTCGAACTCGAGCCTGACATACGCAAAATGCTGGTGGGGACAGCAATAATTATCTTCGTGTTTCGTGCGGTTCCCTTACCTGGTCCTGGTGCCGGTTGGTTCGATATCGACGTGCTCGGATTCGATCAACGCTTCCTCTCCGTGTTGTCCTTGATCGGCTCGGTCCTAGCACTCTTTGGTATGGTGGTACTGCGGCCGATGATGGCTACACGCTCTATCGCCTTCGTGGTTGTGATCCTAACTATCGCTGCGGGCATACTCTCACTACCCAACATAGGACTTTATTACGGGCTGCATGAGTGGACTGCGGCGCATACCGGGGGCATCGTCGATGCGCGATTTATAGCAGTCATCGATACCGCCCTTGAATCGCCGCTCGGCCAGATCGCAATGATTCCGATGCTGGCCTGGATCGCGAAGAATGCGCCTCCACATCTAAAGGCCACGTTTTTTGCGGTAATGGCATCCTTCACCAATCTGGCGTTATCGGCCGCGAGCCTTGGGACCAAGTATTTAAATGAGCTTTATCTAGTCACTCGGGAAGTCCGCGACCGTGCCACCGATATCATCAAGACCGTGGCGGATTACAGCGAACTGGGCTGGCTATTGATAACGGTCACGTTGATTAGCTTGCTGGCGCCGCTGCTAACAATCGTGCTGATCCAGCGTTCACCACTGCGCACCCAGCAGTAAACTGGAGGTTAAATTCATTGGGTGTTATTAAACTGCTATAGACGCGAACGTCCGCTTTTGGCATAAAGAAAACACAGGAATAAATATGATTAAGCAAATTTTTTATGTCTTGGTATTCGGTCTAGTAATTCCAGTAATAGTATTTCTTGTAGCGACTTGGATTTTATAAATTCTCAATACTTTTAGATGGTATTACACGAAGGCGGCGGGAATCGAATAGTAACCTGTAACCCTTACCACAAGCTGTTCTACGTTTTTTCTATTTTCAATATACCAACAAATGTACCAGCAGATTTATTGGCTTTGATTGGATGCTATAGGACTGCTTTAGACACAAACATCCGCTTTTGGCACAAAGCAGACGTTTAATGCTTGTC
>JBPCXM010000290.1:0-17491 GCA_051008535.1 Pseudomonadales bacterium
CCCCAAAATACCATGGCCGCCATGCCGTCCGAGATCAGCCGCGCCTGGCAGGTGCGTTGCACGACATAAAAAGAGGTGCCAATCAGGGCGCTGCCGCCAAACGCGAAAATAACGGCATTGGTATGCAACGGTCGCAAGCGGCTAAATGTGAACCAGGGGGTGTCGAAATTCAATGCGGGCCAAACCAGCTGGGCCGCGATGATCACGCCAACCAGCATGCCGACCACCCCCCAAACCACGGTCATCACGGCAAATTGGCGGACAACTGTGTAGTTGTAGCTTGGGTGCTCGAGGCTGTGCATAGTACTCATTCTTGTTACCGGGCGTTGTTGCTAGTGTGTGTGAGTTTTCAATGGATTTGGATTTTATCGAGTTTTTCTGCGTAGTGCCTGCGCCAATTGCATAAGCGAGGTATTATCCTGCACATTGTCGGGCTGCTCATGATTTAAATCAAGTAATGGGTAATTTCTACACAATTAGTGAATCGTTAGGCAAGGTTTCCGGATGCAGCTTAACTTGTGGCAGTTTATAATATAGCAACCACGACCATAGCTACCCTTTTTCGGGTAATGCACAGTTCAGCAATAGAAAATTGAAGGAGTCGCGATGAACACCCTTACCCTTGAGGGCTGGTGCAAATCAGAAGGTGCCAGCAAATCGACCCCCATCGAATCCATTCATTTTCGCGTCAGCGAGGCGTCTCATCTGCTGATGGAGGAAGCCGAGGAACGGTTGAAATCCAGCGGCGAGCGGGAGACATTCGTTGAAGTTGACATGGCGACGATGGAGCTGCAAACCTCTGACGACTGTGGGCCACTATCCGACTGCCAGTTACGCGTGTATGTGAATCCCACAGACCAGCGGGGCCACTTCCATCTGGTGGGTCACCGGGCCAGCGACGGCAGCCTGGTGTATTCCAATTCTTTGATGGTCGACACCTTGGGTTAGGCGCGGATTGAAGCTTCTTTGCTAAAGGTGCTTATTCAGCAAGCGGCAATATATTTTCCAGTTCGGTTACCCGCAACAAGCCCTGCATGCTAGCCGGCAGATTTTTGAATACTACCTCGGTGCCGGCGGCTCGCGCGGCGCGTAGCCAGGCAAGCATAAGCGCCACGCCGGCACTGGAACTGTAGCTCACTTCCGCAAGATCGATCTCGTACTTGCCGTCTGCCGTGGTTAGCAAGGCCCGGCCTTCTGGTTCAAGTGCGGGAACGCTGCGAGAATCAAGTCTTCCGGAGAGGGAGAGACAAGCATGGCCTTTATCTACCAGCTCAGCCATCAGCTTTTAGGTCTTCGCCTTTGCGAACGCCTTCAACTTCCTTGGCAGCGGTCTCCGACGACCAATTGTCAATAACCAGGTCTAGATTGCTGTCATACTTACGCGCCTCAGAGGCGAACTGTTCACGAAAAATCTTGCCCAGATTAATCGCCTCTATGGTTACATTGCGCACCTTCCATGCATCGTCGCGATCTCTACGCATCTTGAATTGCACCACATACGGCTGCGACGCATCGCCATAGATATGCTGGGTGATGACCACGCTTTTGCTGCCGCCGTCATTGCCACGTGGTTTCACGACTTCAATACGCTGGCCGCTAAAATTCAGCAGGCCTTTGGCATAGGTATTCACCAATCCGTCGTGAAATTTATCGACGAAGCGGTCGATCTGCTGTTCCAGCTTTTCCTTGCCGGCTTCATCCAGCGCGTTCATCGATCGTTTACTGGCGTAGAATCCCATCACGCTGCGGGAAAAGCTGTAGAAGTCGGTCACCTCGCTGAGAATAGTATCGATTCGGTTGTAAAAGCGTTGCGGGTCGTCGTCAAAATACTCTTTGGCGGCTTCGATCTCTGCCAATACCTGCTCGGTAGTGTTTTTAACGATCAGGTATGGCGTACTGTCGCTTTGTTGCGCGCCGAACGCCATTGTCGCGCCAACGGTGAGGATTAAGCTCAGCGCGAGGCCGAGCCGTGACTTGTTTATGGATCGCTTAAACATGTTCCACCTATTGTAGTCAGTTTACTTATCGCCGCCTAGACTGGATACCACCTTGCCGATCAGATCCTCCAGCACCAGAGCGGACTGCGTATCTTCGATCTCGTCGTCGTTCTTTAACTCTTCCTCGGCGCCACCGATGCTGATGCCAATAAACTTGTCGCCTAACAGTCCGGCCGTTTGAATAACGGCAATACTGTCTTCGGGAAAGTAGCCAACGTCCTGGTAAATATCCATATTGACGGTGGCACGAAGGCTGATCGGGTCTAGGCCTACACTCACGACACGACCAACGACGACGCCGGAAATCGACACCTTGGCACGTGCATGCAGGTCGGCAACATTATCAAACTTCGCAACCAGCCTGTAAGTGGGTCTGGAGCCGTCAACGGACAGGCCGCTAACTTTAAAGGCCAGCGCGGTCAGCGCCAGTACGGCAGCGACCATAAACAGACCCACGCTGATTTCAACTGTACGCGACGATACCATTAAAAATCTCCAAACATAATTGCGGTAAGAATCAGGTCGAAGCCTAAAATAGCGAGTGACGAATACACTACCGTGCGCGTCGTTGCGCTGGCGATACCTTGTGAAGTAGGCTCGGCATCGTAACCTTGATACACGGCTATCCACGCGGCAAGTGCGCCGAAAACCAGCGACTTGATCACGCCATTAACAACGTCTTCGCCAAATTCCACAGACTCTTTGGTATTCGACCAATAGGCACCAGCGTCAACGCCGAGTAAATCTGTGGCAACCCATGCACCACCATAAATGGCAACGGTATTGAAGATCAATGCCAGTATCGGCATGCTGTAGAACCCGGCCCAGAAGCGCGGGCTAACGACACGGCGCAGCGGGTCGACGCCGATCATCTCCAACGAAGACAATTGCTCGGTGGCTTTCATCAAACCGATTTCAGCGGTGATGGCCGAACCGGCACGCCCGGCGAACAACAGGCCCGTGACCACCGGCCCCAATTCGCGCAGCATGGACAGCGCCACCAATTGGCCCAGCGCATCGGTGGTGCCAAAGCGCGCCAAATTGGCGTAGCCTTGCAGTGCCATTACCATGCCGATAAACAATCCCGACACGACAATAATCACCAGCGACAGTAAACCCACGTTATAGACTTGCCGCAGCAATAACGGAAAGCCCTGGCGCGGGTCAGGCACTGCACATAGAACGCGGGTTAAAAACAGTGTTGCGCGACCGATGGATTCAAAAATATCCAGCCAATAGCGGCCAATGGCTTCTAAACGATCGAGCATCAGGATTGCATCAACTCTTGCGTATAGTCGGGAGCAGGGTAGTGGAAAGGCACAGGGCCGTCGGGCAGGCCTTGCATAAACTGGCATACGCGCGGCGACTTGTCGGCCAGTAGATCTTGCGGCGTGCCGTGCGCGACGACTTCGGTATCCGCGACCAAATACATATAGTCGGCAATGCTGGTAGAGACCTTGATATCGTGCGACACGATCACACTTGTAATCTGCAGCGAGTCGTTCAACAAGCGGATAAGGCGCACCAAAACGCCTTTGGAAATAGGGTCTTGGCCGGCAAAGGGTTCATCGTACATGACCATCTCCGGGTCAAATGCGATCGCGCGCGCCAATGCCACTCGGCGTTGCATGCCCCCGGAAAGTTCGTGTGGCATTAAACTGCTAGCGCCACGCAAGCCAACTGCTTGCAACTTCATCAGCACGATATCGCGCAGCATAGACTCCGGCAATTCAGTGTGTACACGCAATGGGAAAGCGACGTTTTCAAACACGCTTAAGTCGGTAAACAAGGCGCCACTTTGAAACAACATGCCCATGCGGGCGCGTAATTTGAGCAACTCTTTACGGCTCAATTCCGCCACGTTGCGGCCATCTACATGCACAGTGCCTTTACCCGCTTTTACCTGCCCGCCGATCAGGCGTAGCAGTGTGGTTTTACCCGAGCCGCTGGGTCCGAAAATAACCGTCACTTTGCCGCGCCTAATGTCCATATCCACCGAATGGTAAATTTTGCGGCCGCGGTAATCGAAGCACACGTTGCGAATTTCAACGAAGTTGGCGTCGTTCACATGAATATCTGCTGTTTATGGTGCGGTTTAAGAAAGCTTGTGCGTTAGTAGAGAATCCTTGTTGCAACTATTGCTTATGGTGACGTACACATCACAACGAAGCGCGGAATTATCGCTTGCTTGCGCCGAGGTAACAAGCCACATCACCGCTAAGTTGTGGTCTTAGGTAATAATGCACGCACCTTGTGGTACGGATCAGAACGATTTAACGTAGCTTTTTGTCTTTGGTTTCAGTGGTATAGCCCGCGACTTTGAAGTACCCGTTCGGTAGCGGATTTCGATTGAAGGACAACCGGGTCGGCCATATTTTTACCCATATAGTAAAAGAACATATCTGTACTAATATTAAGGAGTAAGGAAAGGTATCGCTGGGATGCGACAAAATTTTGTCGGAAAGGGAGTTCCGAAATGTGCAAACGGTTTATTGTAACTTTTATATTCATATTCTGTACCCATCTGGTATTTGGCGCCGAAACTGATGCGGATCTAAGCAACCAGGTACGTGAACTAGCGCAGCAGGTTAAGGTCCTTCGCGATGAAGTCCGTCGACTCCAGCAAAATCAGCAAAAATCCAAACCTGGTTTCCAAAGCGTAAAAATTGAAGATTATGGCAGTGCCGCCAGTGCTTCAGCCTCAGTAAATTTAGACGCTGACGAATTACCCTCGCTTGACGACGAGCAAGAATCCCACGTACTCGCAAACCCATGGTGGAAAAACGTTCAGATTAACGGCTTTGGTGCTGCCGGTTTTTACGACACCGGAGCGGCAGGCACCCGCGATGATGGCGGGTTTGAAATTAAGGAAGCGACCTTGTTCATCGAAGCGGATGTTTGGGAAAACACCGGTCTCTTTGTCGAGTTGCAAACCAATCGCCTGGGAGACGACGGCAGTAAATTTACCCGCACGGGCGAGGTCTATATTCACCTGCGGGATTTGCAGCTAACGGAAAATACATCCTTAGGTCTAAAATTAGGGCGCTTTGATATTCCTTTTGGTGAGGAGTACCTATGGCAAGATGCCATAGATAATCCGCTCATCACCAATTCCGCGATTTACCCTTATGGTTGGGACGAAGGCGTGCTGGTTTATAGCCAGTGGGGCGGCGTTAACTGGATAGCCGCCATCACCGATGGTACCGACGCCCGCAGTGAAGAAGAAAACTCCGACAAGGCCTTTAACCTCAAGGTGTACGGCAACCCAACCGATCAACTGTCTGTTAGCGCAAGCTACATGCATGACGGCAACGGCAGTAAGTCCGCCTTCGAATTTGGCGGCAGTCATTTTCAACCGGTCTTAGATTCCAGTGTCGGTAGCAGCACGAGTGAGGAGGTGGGATCGAGTCTATTCGAAGCAACTGCCAAGTACCGCTTTCTGCTTGCCGATATGCAGGCCTATATTGCGCTATCAGCGGGGCTGGCGAATCAAGACGATGATGATTCATTTTTCGATCGCGACCTTCGCTGGTTTTCGCTTGAGCCATATCTGCAGATTAACAGCCAATGGTATACGGTGCTGCGCTACAGCGAGATTGGCACTTACGATGGTGACGAAGGCTATCATTTTGACGGTAAAACCTTTGCCGGCGGCAACAGCACACTGGGTTTTGACACGGAACGTTTTCGCCGTTTAGGCGTTGGCATCGGCTGGCGGCCAAACCCTCACCTATTGACCAAGCTGGAAATCGGAAAAGACTGGTTTGACGTCATCGACGCATCTCCTCTATCCACCAACAACGGCGATCGGAATTTCATAGGGCTCGAAATGGCGGTAGGGTTTTAACGCTGATGGGGCCGCAAGGGAATACCCGGCTGGGTCGCATTGAAAAATTTGCCAAGCTCGCGAGCCTTGCTGTCTTTGCGCTTTGCGTCTTCATCTCGCGTGTACAGGCCGATACTCCCACCGGCAACGTAGTATCAGGTAGCGTGGAAATATTCGATCGCAATAACAAACGCCTGGAAGACCATTCCAATATGGTTGTATTCGTCGAAGGAGCCAAGCTGGCGCAAAATAGTACAACGCAAGCGAATATACCGAAGATCTCCCACAAGGGGCGCCAATTTTCACCCCGTGTACTACCGATAAATAAAGGCGGGTCGGTCGATTTTTTTAACGACGACAGTATCTACCACAATGTATTTTCATTGGCCAGGGCAAAGCCTTTTGATTTAGGTATTTACCCGGAGGGCACGTCAAAAATCGTGTCTTTCGAGCGCACCGGCCTGGTTAAACTGTATTGTAATATTCACCCTAATATGGTGAGTAATGTACTTGTGCTCAACAATCCTTTCTTCGCCACGACGGATGCCGATGGTGCGTACGAGATACAAGGGCTTCCAGACGGCGCATTCGTCATACGAGTGTGGAGCGAATTTGGTGCTCAGGAGAGTCGAGCTGTAGATCTCAACGGTGGGGGCCGTTACGAGGAGAACTTCAGCGTTAGCAAAACCAGGGTTTTCGTCCAACACAAAAATAAATTTGGTATGCCTTACCGGGAAAAATACTAAATGCGTATGACCATACATCGACGCATTTTTATTGGCGTGATAGTCGTCGTCGTCGGTTTTGTGCTGGCGGTTAACGTTGTGATATGGCAATTGTTTGACGACATTGCTCACCGCGAAGTACTCAGCAGTTTGAAAAATTCGGTGCGTGCCTACAGCCGTTTCGAAGGGCGTGTTCGAGCCCTGCTTGAAACCGAAGCGCGCGCAATGACGGAAATGGCCCACCTCAAAGCAACGCTGAGTATTCCCGATGTAGATCAGGAAACCGTTTATTTTGCGACCGAAGCATTGCGCAGTGTTGCGAGCCCCGACGTTTTGCTAGTCATAGATTCGTCGGGCCAGCTTCTGGCTGATGCGAGCGATGTTAACGCGACCGATCACCCTTTCGCTGACCGCGAAGGGGTCCAGCAAGCGTTACAGGGACAACTGCACAGTGGCGTATGGTCTAACGACAATGGTGTTTACCAAGTCGCGATCGCACCGAGCATGATTAATGGCCATGTATTGGGCGCGATTCTGGTCGCATATCGAATGGATGACACTGCAAGCTTACAGGAGTTAGAGGAGGTCACAGGAAGTTATATACAGAACGTGGGATCTGTAAATGGGCACTACCGGCAGCACCGTCTCATTACACTCGATTCTCTAAGTGAAGCTAATGAGATAGGGCGAGTAGGAAACGTGCCTCTCTACGAGATTGCGCAGCCAGGTTCTAGATGGCTGACTGCAGTTGTTGGAGGAACAGAACGCGGCACTAGCGTGGCGATTTACAAAGAACTTGATTCCGTTGTATCCAGCGTGGACTCAATCAAAATTGCCGTTGTACTCGGCAGCTTGATCGCCGCTTTGATCGGCGTATTACTCGGCCACCGCATTGCGGCACAGGTTAGTCAGCCAATCAAGCACTTATCTAGTGCTGCCTCCCGTTACGGAAAAGGGGACTTTCAGACCAGAGTTGCTGTTGCATCGAACGACGAGGTTGGCGTGCTAACCGAGACCTTTAACCTCATGGCGGACGACCTTGCCGCGAGTCGCGAAAATCTGGTCGCCAGCAAAGAAGCCGCTGAAGCGGCTAGCCGTGCGAAAAGCGAATTTCTTGCCACCATGAGCCACGAGATTCGAACACCCATGAATGGCGTACTCGGCATGACCGAACTGTTGTTGGCCAGCAAGCTGGACAAGCGCCAACAACACCTGGCAAATACCGCGCATCGATCCGCGGAAGGCTTGCTCGGTGTCATTAATGACATTCTGGACTTCTCCAAGATTGAGACCGGGAAACTTGAGTTAGACGAAGAGGAATTTGAACTACTCACCTTACTCGAAGACACGATTGATGTCTTTGCCGAGCCTGCTCATCGTAAGCACCTGGAACTGGTATCGGATTTAGCGCTCGACCAATCGTGGATCGTTCGTGGTGACGCAAATAGGCTGCGTCAGGTTCTAATCAACCTACTGGGCAATGCAATTAAGTTTACCGATCGCGGCGAGGTGCATTTGACGCAACGAGTCGAATGTAACGAAGCGTTTGACGAATGTGTCGTGAAATTTGAAGTGTCCGACACGGGCGTTGGCATTGCCGATGAAAAACTTGCACTTATTTTCGAGGCCTTCACCCAAACGGACAGTTCCACCAGCCGTAAATTTGACGGCTCTGGTTTAGGTTTGGCGATTTGCAAACGACTGGTAGAGCTAATGGGTGGCGTACTCGAAGTCGAAAGCGAAGAGGGTGTGGGGACATGTTTTCGATTTACGGTTCGACTGGCAATACTGGCGAGCGAACTGCAATCGCCGTTAGACATGCAGAAATTGCACGGCATACGTGTGATTAGCGTTGATGATCACTCGACCAACCGAGAGATTCTCCAACATCAGGTTGCCGGCTGGGGCATGCGCAGTAGCGGCGCAAAATCGGCCGAAGAAGCCTTGGAACGCCTGCGAATCGCCGCCCGTGAAGGAGACCCCTTCCGCGTGGCCTTGCTCGACTGGAATATGCCTGGCATGACGGGAGATGCCCTTGCCCGTGAAATATTGGCCGACCCACTGATTCCGGATTTGCCGACCATCATGTTGAGTTCCGCCTATGTGGCTGCGGATTCGCTGACCGCTGCGGGCATCACCCACTACTTGACCAAACCGGTGCGGCGTACTCAACTGCTTGAGCGACTGCGGATCGCGTTGGGCGTAGTGACACAGGAGCTGGACTTGCAGACGGATGCCGAGCAGCCCCCGCGGTTTAGCGCATCCATATTGCTGGCCGAAGACAATCCCGTTAACCAAGAAGTCGCCATGGGCATCCTCGAGATGCTGGGGTGTGCAGTGACTGTCGCGGAAAATGGCCAGCAAGCCGTGAACTTGATGTCCGATTCGAAATTTCACCTCGTCCTCATGGACTGCCATATGCCCGAATTAGATGGCTTTGACGCGACACGTGCGATTCGAGCACTGGAACAGAGCAGCGGGCAACGGCGTATCCCAATCGTAGCTTTGACGGCGGATGTACGAAAAGACATGCGCCAGCGTTGCAAGGATGCCGGCATGGACGACTATCTGAGCAAGCCGTTCAACCAGCAACAGCTTTGTGAAGTGTTGGCCCAATGGTTACCCACGGAAGGCCCATCTGCCTCGACTGTCAGTTCAATTGAACCTTCCAGTATTGAGCAACTGAAGGCATTAAGCGCGGCCAGTAATAAGGACATTCTAGGCAATGTAATCGCAGCCTATTGTAAACATGCCGCGCCATTGGTAGTTGCAACTCGCACGGCCTTTAGTCAACGGGATTGGGCTGCGCTGGCGAACGCCGTGCATAGTCTCAAGTCCGCTAGTGCGAATGTTGGGGCCGATCGTTTGACGGACCTCTGCGCGAACCTCGAAAAAGAGGCACGCGCCGGCAAAGGCAATATTGAACTAGCGCAAGTCGACGAGCTTGAGCGCCAATTACAGGAAACAGTGAACGAGCTTCAAGCCATTGAAGGTAACACCGAATCACACTCAGGCGCTGTGCAAACGGTCAGCACGGTTGGTTATCCGCGGCTATTGATTATCGATGATGATCCGACGTTCAGGCTGACAATCGGTGAAGGACTGCGTGTCGCCGGCTTCGATGTTAGCGCGAGTGGCGATGGAAGCAACGGTCTCTACAAAGCTGAAAAGCATACCCCCGATCTGATTCTGCTCGACGCAGTGATGGATGGAATGGATGGCTTCGAAACCTGCCAGCGCCCGAAAGAGAACCCCATGCTTGCGCAAGTCCCCGTTGTGATGATCACGGGTCTTGAGGATGTGACGTCGGTACAACGCGCTTTCGAGACGGGCGCCTCCGGTTTTACTCCCAAGCCGGTCAACATGCCCATTTTGGTGGAGCAGATTCGATTTATACTGCGCGCCACAGATACGGCGGCCCGTCTGCGAGAAAATCAAGCCAAGCTTTCGAGCGCTCAACGCATGGCCAAGCTGGCATACTGGCGTTGGACGGTTGAAGCCGATGCCTTTGAGTCTTCAGAAAACCTCGAGTTGATTTGCGGTATGCCTGCAAACGCTTTCGACACCGGTATAGATAGTTTTGTTGCGTTGCTTCACGCAGAGGACCAGCAAGCGGTTAAAAACTCAATTGAGTTGGCGCTGCACACCCGCGAGTCCAGCACAATGGAGTACCGTTTGCTCGTGGACCAGGATAAGGAAGTATTGATTCGCCAAGAAATCGAAGTCGACACCGATAAGTTTGGCCAAGAGATTGTGTTTGGCACGCTGCAGGACATTACCCTCCTGCGCGCCACCGAGGATCGGATTCGCAAACTAGCGTATTACGACCCCCTCACGGCGCTAGCGAGTCGCAGTTACCTGTTACAACGAATAGAGGAAACCATTAAATCCGCGCGCCGGCGCAGCGAGGTTTTCGCGCTTATGTTTATGGACCTCGACGCGTTCAAGGATATCAACGATAGCCTTGGCCACGATGTTGGTGATCAACTGCTGATTACAGTAGCGGGTCGTTTGCGCGACTCGCTGCGCGAAACGGATTTTGTCGCGCGCCTGGGTGGCGATGAGTTTTGCGTACTGTTGGATAGTGGCAGTGAAAGCTACAACATCGTGCATGCGGCGGAACGGTGTCTGAGCAACATCGAACAACCGGTAGACCTGGGATCAAAGTCGGTTAGGCCACGCATGAGTATTGGTATTGCGAATTTCCCGGAAGATGGTGATACCACACATTCTCTACTGAAAGCGGCCGATAGTGCGATGTATGCTGCTAAACAGAAGGGTAAGCATCGCTATGAATTTTACAACCGGGAAATGACCCAACTAGCCGAGCATCGCCTGAGTTTGGCTACCGAGCTTCGAGATGCTTTTCGTCGCAAGGAATACGAGCTCCACTATCAACCGCTGATTGATCTGCAAACGGGCGCCGTCGCTTCCATGGAAGCGCTGGTTCGTTGGCGGCATCCTGAACGCGGGCTGATCTTCCCTAACGACTTTCTGCCCGAGTTGGAGAGTATTGGATTGGTCCAGGAACTGGGTGAATATGTGTTGCGGGAGGCCTGTGAGCAAGCCGCGAAATGGTTAAGGGACGGGCTCCCACCCATCAGCATGTCGGTGAACATATCACCAGATCATTTTAGAAATCCTCGGCTAATTGACACGGTTCAACACCTTCTCCAGCAGACCGCGTTACCTCCAAATGGGTTGCTGTTGGAAGTGACCGAAAGCGTCGCGCAACATCATGATGATGCCCTCGCGACGTTTGAAAAGCTCAAGGATATTGGAATAAAGATCGCGATCGATGATTTTGGAACGGGCTACTCATCGTTGGGTTCACTCAAGTATCTACCGATTGATTGTCTAAAAATCGACCGCGCTTTTATTCGCGATATGCATATCAATTCGAAAGATTCGATTTTACTCGGCACAATCTTTGGCTTAGCGCACGCGCTGAATTTCAGTGTCGTCGCCGAAGGCGTGGAAGAGCTGGAGCAAATTCACGTGCTGCACAGTCTAGGTTGTGATTGGCTGCAGGGTTACTATTTCAGCAAACCCGTACCGGCGGATGAAGCCGGTGAGTTAATTACCAAATCATTCTTACCCGTTACAATTTCCGCCGGCCCGCAGGTCAGGCAAATACGATAACCACAATGACCGATATTCGCGAACGACTAATGCAAGCGAACAATCCTAATCTCCCGAATGTATCGCCGGGGGCATCACAGCTGTTGAGCGCAGTGATGAGCGACGAGATTCCGCTAAACGAATTGGGTCTTCTCATAGAGCAATACCCGGTCGTTGCAGCACGCCTCATTGCGGTAGCCAACTCCGCATGGTCAGCCCCCGAGGTAGAGATAGTAGCCATTCAGCCAGCTTGCGCCCGACTGGGAATAGATGTGGTACGAACAATAGCGATCGCGTTAACCATTTCATCACCCTTCGACCCCACACAAAGTACCAATTTCGACATCGCACGCTTCTGGTGCAGCGGATTATTTATGGCCGAATCCGCCAGCATTCTCAGCCCTTACTTCCAAGTCTCGCCTCAACTTGCTCGCGCTGCGGGTCTCATCCGCAATCTTGGCTTGTTGTGGCTTACAGACGAAGCGCCCTCGCACGTTGATAAAGCACTCGATGCAGTGCAGTCCGAAGCGGAAGCTGGGCTTAACGAGGTCCTGATTTCTCAGTGCGGTATCGGCTACCTGGAGGCAAGCGCTTACTTGTTTCGGGCCTGGAACCTACCCGACGTGTTTGTCACAGCGGTAGACCCGGTAAATGACCCACTCGATCCCTTTACTCGTTTGCTACAGATTGCTGCGGCCTTTGCCTGGGCGCTAGGCGAAGGTCTAAACGCTAATTCATTGGACCTGGTTGGGTCGCCTGAGATTACTCGCGAGGTTATTTACGAAATCTACAATGGTCAGTCCGAGCACGCGGAGCGTACGAAAGAGCTGGCGTGTTCTCTATTCCACTGAGAAATGCAAATTATCGTCGCTCTTTTATTAGAAAAGTATCTGAATCGTTTGTTTTTTATGATTAAAGTCAAGTTAAAGTAATTTCTAGAACGGTGCATCTAAAGCGCCACGGGATGTGTAAGAGTACGAGCTGTTGTATCCCGGAGCGCAGTTTTCACGGATTGAGCATAGTTTTAATCCAGTCTTCACCGTCTTTTTTATAGCGCACTCGGTCTTTCAAATGCTGCCAACCGGTGTGCCAGAACTCTATTCGAGTGGGTAACACCCTATACCCAGCCCAGTGATCCGGCAGCGGTACGTGTTCATCTCTGAATGCTTGCTTGGTTTCTGCCACACGCGAGGCCAGCGCCTGGCGGCCGAGCGACTCTTCTGATTGTTGTGATGCCCAGGCAGCAAGCTGGTTGGCCCGCGCTCTTTTCGACCAGATTCTATTCGCTTCGTCCCCGGACTCTTGCCGAGCAATGCCATCAACAATCACTTGTAAGTTCAACGAGGGCCAGAAAAAACACATGGCAACATTGGGATTGTTCATCAGCTGAATGCCTTTGCCACTTTTTTTATTGACGAAAAAAAGTAGACCGTGCTCATTCACATTGGCTAGCATGATGGAGCGAACCGACGGTTTGCCATTGGCGTCCACGGTCGCCAGCGACATGATATAAGGCTCTGGTGCGTCACATGCCACCGCTTCATCAAGCGCGTCTCTCATTTTTTGCAGTGCTTCGGCAAGCAGTTTTTCGGATTGTTCGTTCGTCATGCAGATCACCACTATGTCAATATCGCTTTAATAGTACTGCGTATTAGACCGCGGTCAATGATATGGATCAAACCCTGTATCAAGACAAATCGCGTGGTCCCGGTGAAGAAGCGCTGTCATTTGCCAAGTTCGCTGTGCAGCAGTAACATTCTTTGCACACATATAAATAGAACAATAGGACAGGTTGCCATGCAAGCACTAAACGCCGGCGATGCGATGTTTCTCTACTCGGAGACACCCGAGCAACACCAGCATATGGTTGGCATCATCATTCTCGACCCCTCCACCGCGCCGAAGCGCTTCGACATGCAGGAATTGATCGACAAGTCCGAAGAAATGACAGATGCCGCGCCGGCCTATCGGCAGCGCTTGTTTCACTCGCCCTTGTCGCTGTCGGGACCCATTCTTGTAGACGATCCAGACTTCGACTATCGCAAACATGTGCGCCATATCGCAGTGCCTGCACCGGGTTCCGACCAACAACTAGCAGAAATCATCGCCGATATCGCCAGCACACAACTAGACCGGTCGCGGCCACTGTGGGAGACCTGGTATGTCTCCGGTTTGCAGGGTGGCAAAATTGCGATGGTCAGCAAGACTCATCATTGCATGGCCGATGGGGTCGGCGGCGCCGAAACTATGATGGAGCTGTTTGACTTCGAAGCTAATCCGCGCAAAAAGCGTCAGAAAAAGGCAAGCAAGGATAAAGGCAAAGCAAGGCCGCCAACTCGGCTTGCGCTGTTTCAAGAAGCGTTGAAGGGGCGGCGTAACAGAACCGGTTCTATCGAGCTGATCAATAAATCCTTAAAAAGCATGCTGAATAAAAGGACGGCGCTAAAAGAGTCGACCCAAACCGACTTGCTACCGCCGGGTATGACATCAATTCCAAAGCTGCGCTTCAACGGTCAGATTTCCCGTTTTCGTAGTGTTGCATTCGGCAGTTTGCCGATGGCAGACGTGAAGCTCATCAAAAACGTTTTCGGCGTTACCTTAAACGATGCCGTTTTGGCCGCCTGTTCGATCGCGTTACGCAACTATCTCAACGCACACGGCGATACGCCGCAGCCTATCGTGTGTACAGTGCCGGTTTCCTTAGCATTGAAAAAGGGCAAAGACGCTAAGAAAGACAGCGACGGCGCTAACCAGGTTGGCATGATGGACGTTAAGCTACCCATCGAAATTAAAGACCCCGTTAAACTCATCAAGGAGGTACACGCTTGCACCGGTGAGGCCAAGCGCGTGTTCGAGCAATCCTTCGAAGATTTGATCAACACCACGGTCAGCGCTTTGCCGCCGCAAATTGCCGCGCGCGGCCTGCAATTTTTAAGCGGCCGGTTTGTGGCCCGCTTCCCCATCAGCAATGTCGCAATTTCCAATGTACCCGGTTCGCCGATTCCGCTGTATATCAAGGGCGCCAAGGTGATAGGCAATTACCCGATGGGACCAGTGCCGAATGGAGTAGGGCTGAACATCACTATGATGAGCTATGTCGACCGCCTCGACTACTGCGTGCAGAGCTGTCGCGACAAAATACCCGACCCCTGGAAACTTGCAGGTTTTATTGATGCGGCAGTCTCCGAGCTGAAGGCGGCAACAGCAAAAACCGGCCCTAGGAAGAAACGCACCGTGACCAAAAAGGCAAAAAATAAAGCGAAAAAAGCAGTGGCAAAGAAAACGGTGGCCAAGGTCAAGAAGACGAAGCCTGCCGCTAAAAAACCTGTGAAAAAATCCACAGCGAAAGCAAAAGCAAAAACAAAAACCATAGCGAAAAAGACGATTGCGAAACGCGTGAAAAGAAAGCGATGACCGTAAACTAGGGAAATGACGCATGACCACATACAACCTGGCCGATTTATTTGAACTGATCGTTGACCGCGTTCCGGAACGAGAGGCTATCGTTACCGATGATCAACGGATCAGCTATGCCAAATTAGAAGATCGCGCTAATCGACTTGCAAATTATTTACGCGCGCAAGGGGTAAAAGCCGGCGATCATATTGGCATTCATTTGCGTAACGGTAACGAATATATCGAAGGCATGTTAGCCGCCTATAAGCTGAGCGCCGTGCCGATCAACATCAATTACAACTATGTCGAATCGGAACTGCGCTTTCTGTACGGCGACACTGACCTGGTCGCCTTGCTCGTGCATCGCGAGTACGCGCCACGCGTGGCCAATGTGGCTGAAGAATTGCCCAAACTTAAAATCTTTGTGGTCGTGGAAGATGGTAGCTGTGCTGAAGTGCCCACGGCGTGGGACGAATACGAAGCCACGCTCAATGCCAGCTCAGCACAACGCGATTTCGGGCCCCGCAGTTCCGATGACGTTTACATTATATGCACCGGTGGTACCACCGGTATGCCGAAGGGCGTGATGTGGCGTCACGAGGATATTTTCTTTGCTTCGCTTGGCGGCGGCGATCCTGATCGTACCAAAGGTTTCATAAAACACCCCGACGAACTGGCTGAGCGCATTCCGGATTTTTCCATGGCAACGCTTGCAGCGCCGCCTTTTATGCACGCGGCGGCGCAATGGGGTGCTCTAACACAAATGCTATCCGGTGGCACATTAGTGATACCGGCAAAGGGCGCGTTTGATGTCCAAGCCATCTGGCGCGCCGTCTGCGATGAGAACGTCGTTGCGCTGCTAATTGTCGGCGATGCGATGGGTACACCGCTGGCCGATGAATTGGAAGCCAACCCCGATGCATATGATCCGCAGTCGCTATTTGTTATTGCCTCAGGCGGCGCCATTCTGTCACCGGTGGTGAAAAAGCGTTTGCTGAAATTACTTCCCGGTAAAATGATTCTTGATGGCCTGGGCTCATCGGAAACCGGGGTTATCGGCAATAAAACCAGCGATGGCAGTGCCGAGGAATCGACCGAAGCGCGTTTTATGGTCGGCGAGGCGGTACAGGTGCTCGACGATGATTTACAACCGATCGCCGCGGGCTCCGGCAAAGTTGGCCTACTTGCGCGCGGCGGCCATGTGCCGCTTGGTTACTATAATGCACCGGAGAAAACCGCCAAAACCTTTGTTGAGGCCAACGGTCAGCGTTGGTCGCTACCGGGCGATATGGCCACCGTCGAAGAAGACGGCAGCGTTTTATTATTGGGTCGTGGTTCCACCAGTATTAACACCGGCGGCGAAAAAGTATTCCCTGAAGAGGTGGAATCGGCGCTAAAGGAAAACCCGAAGATTTACGACGCCATTGTCGTTGGTGTACCCGATGAGCGCTTCGGCCAAGCGATCACCGCGGTCGTGCAGTTGCGCCCCGGAGTGGAGCTGTTGCACGCCGAAATGAAAGAAGCGTGCCGTGCGAATATCGCCGGCTACAAGATACCGCGCCAGTTAGTTTTGTGCAACAAGATCAAACGTTCGCCAGCGGGTAAGGCTGACTATCCCTGGGCCAAAGAGTTTGCATTGCGAGCACTTGGGTTGACCTAGCGAAAATGCTGAATGGTACGGTTATCTTGAGGGTGAGACATTGATGCGGCGCTTGAGCGGCAACGATGCGGTGTTTATCTATTCAGAGACGCCGACCACGCCCATGCATACACTGAAGATATCCATATTTCACCCAGATGAGCGAACCAGTCTAGCCGCTGCGAAACAACATTTTATGTCGGTCATCCACCGCATTCCCGCTTTACGCTGGCGCATTGTGCCTATTCCGTTTGGTTTACACCATCCGGTAGCGGTAGAAGACCCAGAATTCGATATCGATTTTCACCTGCGTCACGTTGCGCTGCCGCAACCTGGCACGATGCGACAGTTTGAGGATATGGTTGGCCAGATTGCGAGTCACGCGTTGGATCGCCATCGCCCACTTTGGGAACTGTGGATGGTGGAAGGTCTGGAGGGCGATCGTGTCGCCTTCGTACAGAAGCTCCACCATGCGATAGCCGATGGATCGACGTCGGTGCACTTGTTCACTCGGCTTATCTCCGAATCGTTCGATGCTGAACCGCCGCCATGGAACCCGCCACCACTGCCCGGTCCCTGGCATTTAGTGTGGCAAGCGCTGCTCAGTCACGCCCGCCATGACGCGAAACGCTTCCCCGACTTCGTACGTACAATTATTCAGCGTAAAAAAGCGGTTAAGTTGCACCGCGAGAATGCCGAAACACTGGCGGTAGACAGCCTGGCGGAAGACGTGCTGCATTGTCGCTTCAACGGCGCTCTGACGACCCAACGCAAGTTCGCCACCGCC
>JBPCXM010000291.1:0-5657 GCA_051008535.1 Pseudomonadales bacterium
AATTGGATTTTACACCGCAATCGCCGCAGCCCTCGCAGACCCGGTCGTTGATGAAATATCGTTTGGCCGGGTCGGGGAATTTGCCGCGCTTGCGGCGGCGGCGTTTCTCCGAGGCGCAGGTTTGGTCATAGATCAGTACCGAAACGCCCTTGACTTCGCGCATCTCACGCTGCACCGTATCCAGTTCTTTGCGGTGATGAACTGTCGTGCCACTGGCGAAGCGTACGTTGGCGTCGTATTTTTCCGGCTCGTCCGTGACTACGGCAATTCGCTGTACCCCCTCGTCGCGAACCTGGCGACTGATCTGGTCGACGGCGAGTGTGCCATCTACCGGTTGGCCACCGGTCATGGCTACCGCGTCGTTGTACAGTATTTTGTAGGTGATATTGATGTTCGCCGAGATGGCGGCCCGAATCGCATGGGAACCGGAGTGGAAGTAGGTACCGTCGCCGAGGTTTTGAAAGATGTGGTCGGTTTTAACAAAGGGGGCCTGGCCGATCCAGGCGATGCCTTCGCCGCCCATCTGGCAGAATGTATAGGTCTCCCTGTCCATCCAGGTGACCATGTAGTGGCAGCCCACGCCGCCAAGGCCGCGGCTACCTTCGGGAATTTTGGTGGAGGTATTGTGTGGGCAACCGGCACAGAAGTAAGGGGTGCGCTGCATGCTTAGTGCCGGTAGCTCGACCGTGCGCGCCACTGCGCCACCCAGGCGCTTGACGCGAGCCTGCATCCACTCCGTGTCGTGGAAGTGTTTGATACGTTGGGCGATGGCCAGGGCGATTTCGTCTGCGGTGATAGGTTTCGAGTTATCCAGCAATGGCGCACCCTGCTCATCCCTGCGTCCGACGATGCGCGGCCGCTGGTCGGCCTGCAGGGCATAACATGCGGCGCGTATACCGTTTTCCAGCAAGTCGCGCTTTTCCTCGACGACGAGCACTTCTTCCAGGCCGCTGGCGAATTCGGCGTAGGTCTCGGTGTCGGCGGGGAAGGGCATGCCCACTTTGAGGATGGTAATGCCGATGTCGCTGGCTTGTTGCTCACTAATGCCCAAGTCCACCAGCGCTTGGCGTACATCGCGCCAGCTCTTGCCCATAGTGACGATGCCGATGCGTGGATTGGATGACGGATGGCTAACGTAGTTGAGTTTGTTGGCCCGCGCGAAGGCCAATGCGGCGGGCAGGCGGTAATTGCGAATGCGTGCTTCCTGAACGTAGACCGAATCCTGCAGGAAGGAATTAACACCCTCGGGTGGAAACTCAAAGTCCGGGGTGACGATTTGTACCCGGTTTATGTCGCCGTCAACCGAGGCCGATGTCTCGATGGTCTCCGGCAGCAGCTTGTAGCCCACCCAGGCGCCGCAGAAGCGTGACAAGGCAATGCCATAGAGGCCCATATCCAGCACTTCCTGAATGTCGGCCGGGTACAGCACTGGCATGAACAGGTCTTCGAACAGCAGTTCCGAGGAGTATGCATTGACGGTTGATGTCATATTGTGGTCGTCACCCGCGCACACCAGCACGCCGCCGTGTTTCGAAGCGCCATGCCAATTACCCTGACGCAGGGCATCCATCGCCTGATCCAGACCCGGACCCTTGCCGTACCACATGGCGTAGACACCGTCGTAGTTGCTATCGTTGTGGTATTGGGCCTGCTGCGTTCCCCATACCGCAGTCATGGCCAGATGTTCGTTAGTGCCTGGCCAGAACCGGGTGTGGTGGTCTTTGAGCATGTCTTCGACGCGCCAGATCTCCTCGTCGATAGCAGTCATGGGTGAACCGCGATAACCGGAGACGAAACCCGCCGTATTGAGCCCGGCCGCTTCGTCGCGCAGTCGTTGCAGCATCATCAAACGCACCATGGCCTGGCTGCCGCGCAGGTGAATGCGGCCTTCATGCTGTGTGTATCGGTCTTTTAATGTCACCTTATGCTTGGCCATATGTTTTATCCGAGCTTTATATGCAGTAATAGCGGGCAACTTTAGCAATGCAGAACTGATGTAACGATATCTAAACGGGCAAACCAGAATTCACGGCATTGTTGCGCAGAACGGGATAGCAGGGTTGCCGAAATGGACAGCGCAGCGCCTCGATGTGCTGTTATTCTGCAGCCGGGTTGTTGATCAATTGTGGAGTAAGCGATGGGACCACTGGCGGGAATCAGAGTAATCGAGATGGCTGGTCTTGGGCCTGTGCCAATGTGCGGCATGATGTTGTCCGACATGGGAGCGGAGGTATTTCTGGTTGAACGTGCAAGTAGTGCGTCTGCTGAATCCACGTTGCACGTATCCAAGCGGGATATGTTGCGTCGCGGCAAAATACCGATTGCTCTTGATTTGAAGTCCAAGGCAGCCATAGCGCTGGTTCTTGCGTTGATTGAAAAATCAGATGTGCTTATTGAGGGCTTCCGACCGGGGGTCATGGAGCGTCTTGGCCTGGGACCCGACGAGTGCCTGCAGCGTAACAAGCGCCTGGTCTATGGCCGTCTAACAGGATGGGGACAAACCGGGCCGCTGGCGCAAACGGCTGGGCATGATCCGAACTACATTTCTTTGACTGGTACGCTTTACCACAGTGGCACCGCCGACCAACCTCCACAAGCGCCGCCTACTTTGTTGGGCGATTCTGCGGGTGGCGCCGCCATGCTGGCACTGGGAATTAGCAGTGCGCTGATACCCGCGATCAAGGAAGGCAAAGGTCAGGTTATCGATGCGGCTATTGTAGAAGGTACCGCCTATCTTGCGTCCTTCGCGCGCAGTTTCTATCTGGCGGGGCAGCTGGACAACACCCGCGGCCAGCAGTGGATGGATGGTGGCGCGCCCTGGAATCGCACTTACCAATGTGCCGACGGTGCATTCGTCACTCTGTGCCCGGTAGAACAAAAATTCTACCAGTTGATGCTGGAATTGCTGGGGCTACACGAGGAACCTCTGTTCGCAGGGCGCAGCCAATGGGACAAGCAATACTGGCCCGAACAATGTCAGCACTTGCAGGAACTGTTTCTAACGCGCGATAGAGAACATTGGTGCACGTTGTTAGAGGGCACGGACGCTTGTTTTGCCCCCGTACTCGACTATGGTGAAGCGCCGCTTCATGCTCACAATCAGGCCAGGCAATCGTACATGGAGGTTGACGGTGAATGGCACCCTAAACCTGCTCCGCGATTTAGCGCAACGGTATGTGAGCCCCGCTGGGGTACGGATGATCAGTTATCTGTTGTCAAGGCGTTGCAGGAAGCGGAGATTGACGACCAATTGGTGCAAGACGCAGGGCTTGCTTGATAGTTTTCCAGCAACTTTTAACTAATTGATTTAGCTGAATTTAATTTTTACTGTAAATTTCGCGACAATACATTATGGTTTTCGCGCGTTCTAATCGATTGTTTGGATTAGCCACCGAAGCGCTCCTCCAACCATTCCAGCATATCTCTCATCACTACGTCGCTATTAATTTCATTCAGCATTTCGTGCCGTCCTCCGGGGTAACTACGGACTGTTAAGTCGGAAATTCCGGCAGCCTTATAGTTTCCTTCCAAACGCTTTATTGATCCCCAATTGTTATGCGCAGGGTCTGCTTCACCGGAGAAAATATAAATAGGCAGGTCAACGCGTACAGCCGCGACTGCGTCTCTTTCCGCGGTGACCAGCATGGCCGCAATTAAATCCTGCCAAACGCCCACGCACAATGGGTAGCCGCACAACGGGTCGTTCACGTAACGTTGTACTTGGTCGGGGTCTCGACTTAACCAATCGCTCGGGGTTGTTGCGTCCGGAAAAGCCGCATTAAAGCCTTCAACGATGCCTGCCTCCAGCGCATCACTGATCTTGCCTCTGCCCAATCGTTCAGCTTCGGCATCGACCAACCCCGAACCGGCGGCCACCGAGAGAATATCGGGCGAACCCGACAAGATAGCAGCACTGTAGTCATGGCTGTGATTCAGCAATAACTTTTGCGTGACTAAAGAACCCAGGCTGTGCCCGAGCAGAATAACGGGCAGGCCTGGGTTTTCCTCACGTATCGTGTTGGTAAGCAAGCACACATCATCACAAACACGATCGAAAGCGTTGGGCTCGCCCATATCTCCGAGTTTGCTGTTCAGTTGCCCGGTTACGCCATGGCCTCGATGGTCTTCGGCGTACACTGAATATCGGTTGCTACAGAGCCGGTCTGCCAGCGCCGCGTAGCGTCCCGCGTGTTCCGCGCCACCGTGAATGATTTGTACAACCGCTTTGGGTGCATCGGCTGTCCACTTGTGGCAGTGAATTGCGCATTGGTCCGCAGCGGTAAGTGTAAATGTCGTGTTCATAAAATAGAGAACCGAGAGTAACCAGTGGGTTGTACAGTTTATGGATTTGGTTGACCAGTGTAGTTGTCAATTAGGGCAAACACGTTGCTGGAATCGACCTCCTATTATCCTTCCGTTGTTCGATCAACCGCGGCACCCCTCGATGACAGAGACATTGCCCTGATTGAAAGAACTGTGAAAACCTTAGAACGAATTTTGGACTGTGCAATCGGGTATTAACGGGTATAGCTCAAACCACACCCAAAACCAGTAACAACGTGTCCATTTTTCTTCGGAATATCGATATTTCACGTTGACCTGTCGATGCTGTCGACATATGCTTCAAATATGTCGATAAATGCAATTTTATTAAACATATGACTTGGGATGCGGAAAAACCCTTCAACAATCTGCCATTGCTGCCGCCAACCGTGGAGCTTGAAACCAGGGCCGCACTGAAACGCTGTATCGAAGCACGGGCAGCACTCGCAGAGCTTAAGCAGTCTGCTGAGCTGATACCCAATCAGGCCATGCTTATCAATACATTGCCGTTGCTGGAAGCGAAAGACAGTTCTGAGATAGAAAATATCGTAACTACCACCGACAAGCTCTTTCAGTTTGCGGATAGTGATGCAGGGGCAGACCCTGCTACGAAAGAAGCGCTTCGTTATCGAAAGGCGCTACACGAGGGGTGGCAAATGCTTGCGCAGCGGCCAATCAACACCAATATGGCCGAGTTGATCTGCACACAGATCAAGGGTGTGGAGATGACTGTGCGTAAAGTACCCGGCACAAAGCTGGCGAATAACACTACCGGACAGGTCATCTATACACCCCCCGAAGGTGAAAAGATTCTCCGTGATCTATTAAGCAACTGGGAGCGGATGTTGTACGAACAACCGGACCTCGACCCTCTCATTCGTATGGCGGTCATGCATTACCAATTCGAAGCGATTCATCCGTTCACCGATGGCAACGGTCGCACAGGTAGAATATTGAACATTCTGTATCTGGTGCAAGAGGGGTTGCTGAGCTTGCCCATTTTGTATTTAAGTCGTTACATCATTGCTAACAAGAGCCACTACTATAACAATTTGCTTGCCGTAACCCGTGAACAAGCATGGGAGCCGTGGTTGCTATACATGCTGGAAGCTATTCGAAGTACGGCGCAATGGACTATGCATAAAATAATGGCTGTCCGTGAATTGGCTGACCATACCGCTGAGTATGTGCGTGAAGGATTGCCGAAAATCTATAGTCGTGAGTTGATTGATATTATCTTCGAGCAACCCTATTGCCGCATAGCCAATCTGGTAGATGCCAAAATAGCCAAAAGACAAACTGCATCCGTGTATCTGAAAAAGCTGGTGAATATC
>JBPCXM010000292.1:0-9838 GCA_051008535.1 Pseudomonadales bacterium
TAATTCCGTCGTTGCTGAGTACGGACATTGTTTCTCTCTTTCGCTCGTTTACTCTGCTGCCCCTTCGCCATGTAGACGGCTTTCCCGTCCTCGGACTACTATGAGCAACTCAGACTTCCATTGACCCGTCACGCAGCACTTGCTATTACGCTTGTCTCTGCATTACCTGCCAATCCTGCAGGAGGCCAATGGATCTCCTGGGTTCAGTCGTGCATCTCTATAAACTCGCCAGCGCCTGCGACTCCGGTGGGTAGTGTTGTCAGGATTCCCAGATTGACCTTCCAACACTCATGGCCTGCTACTCCTCAAAGAGTATCGGCACACCACGACAACACGTTTTACGGAGCTATCACGTTCACCATTTGGTTCCGGCTCGAATAATTCGCTGTCTACGCTTCATCGCTTTTGTTACCGCCAGCAACGCAAGACTCGCTATACGGTGGCGCTGGTACGCCTTCCGCAACAGGACTTTCACCTGCCAGATGCACGCCGCTTATCCCAGCGCACTTGAGGATACGTGTAATTTGTTGTCACATCGACGACCAGATGCCTACAGGAACCAATCAGTTAGAATTCGATAGAGGTAAATTGCAGTAGTTCAGAATCGATCGTAAAAGCACGGTCAGACGTGATTCGCCCTGCTAAACAGCTATCACCTACTACTTGCTGTCCTCGAACTGCAGGCCAATCGACTTTTGGGAACGACTTCTTTGATTGTATCCAAAGCTGACTCTGATGTTCAACGCTACCTTGGCAGCATTCCTAACGTAGAAATCAACCGCTCTGCCGCATGCGTTGACGCCGATTGAAGTTTGCCCATCCTTCCAAGCGGCATGAACGATTCAACATTGAAATAAATACCAACAATACCGGCCGCTACATCAAAAGTATCGGTTGCGTCAGCATCAGGGTACGAGTGTTGAATCTCCCTCGCGACAGACTCCGTAAATTCAACGACCCACGTACGTAGACGCGGTTTCAATTTTTCATGATTCGGCGCTGCCGCAATTAGGGCCGCCGTGACAAGTGCGAATTGGGTGTCGGAAAAGGAGCTATCGAACAGGTGGGTGATGAGCGCTTTGGCGCGCCCCTTGACCGGCAATAGCGCGAACAATGCCTGAGTCTCACGTTTTGACCGTGTCAGAAAGCGTTCGAGCAATGCCTGAAGCAATTCATCCCGGTTACCTATGTGATGCCTGATCAGTGCGCGCGCTAACCCCGCGTGTTCGGCTATTTTTTCCAGGGTAGCCCCTTCCACACCGTATTTCGCCACACACACTTCGAACGCGTCCAGAATCTCTTCGGCGCGCTTTTCCGTCACACTCGGTCTACCCATGCACAACCTTTAATTATCAAACTTGACAAACAATAAACCAGAGGTCATTATAGATTATCAGATGTGATAATTAAAGAGATACTCATGGAATTCATGACCAAAACTTTCACGCCAGATACGATTTATATGTGGGATCAGTTGCTAAATGACTATTTCTTTGTCGCTGCGACGGCCTTCCTGCTGTTTGAGCTTGTTCGATACGCGGTCAAGCGTCGTCTGTCGTGGAATTTGCTGGGAGACACGGTCACCAACTATGTGACGCTGGCCATGTTTCTTGGCATCGGGTTTTTGATTGGTGCGGCATATATCGCTGCGTTCTACGTTGTTTATGAGTTTTTTAGCCTATGGACCGCGCCGATTAACGGCTGGTCGATCCTGTTGTGCATCGTGCTGGCCGATGTCGCCTATTACTGCGAACACCGGTTTATGCATCGAGTGGGGTTGGCCTGGGCAACGCATACCGTTCATCATTCGTCGCCGCACTTTAACATTTCGGTCGCTTATCGGTTTGGCCCGCTGGACAGCATTTTCCCGATTTTCTTTCACCTGCCATTGGCGATGCTCGGTTTTCACCCGATTCTGATTTTCTTTGCCGAGATTGTTGTCCAGCTTTACCAGACGGTATTGCACACCGAAGCGGTTGGCAAACTACCGCGGCCCGTAGAGGCGGTCATGAATACGCCGTCACACCACCGCGTGCACCACGGTTCAAACCCCGAATATCTCGACAAAAATTACGCCGGCATTTTCATTGTCTGGGACAAGCTGTTCGGCACCTTTGCTGAAGAGCAGGCGACCGTAACCTACGGTCTGGTAAAACCGGTGGACAGCGTCAATCCGCTCACCGTGTTCTTTCACGGTATTGGACGCCTGTATCACAAACTGCGTTCAGCCGACAGCTTCTCGGCGGCCGTTGGTTATCTCACCCGGCCACCCGATTGGACACCTAAATCCAGCGTCGCCACAACCGCAGATTCCGCAACAGGGAGACAAAGATGAAAATACCAGGCTATGCGCTATTGCTGGTACTGATGATCAACTGTGGTGGCGGTGGAGGCTCTCAACCCAACGGGCCCGCGCCCGCCAATGACATGCCGGCAGGGAGTGGTGGCAATACCGGCAGCGGTGGCGATGGTGGTGACAATAGTGGCGGTGACGCAAGCGAGCCCCGGGATTTTGTCGCGTTTGAAACCGTGCCGACACGGCCAATGGTACAGGTCGGTGATCGACTGTTTGTCACCAATCCACAAGACAACCGCGTTGAAGCGTACAATATTGGCGCCGACAAACTGCTAGCCCCCAGCGAATCGATCAGCGTGGGTATGGAACCCAGCGCGATTGCCGCACGCAACGCGAACGAAATTTGGGTGGTCAATCACCTGTCAGACTCGGTCAGCGTGGTCGATATCTCCGTTTCCCCGGCACGGGTGACACGCACAATGCTGGTGGGCGATGAACCGCGCGATATTGTCTTCGCACAAGACCGGGCCTTTATCACCACCGCCCACCGCGGGCAACACCGAACGCATGCCTCGCTGGCCGGCGTGGACGGCGCCGGCGACCCGGCAACGCATACGCCCGGCACACCGCGTGCCGATGTTTGGGTGTTTGATGCCAGCAATCCTGGCGATGAGCCAGGCGGCAGACCACTCAAGATTATCGAACTGTTTGGCGACACACCCAGGGCGTTAGCGAGCAGTCCCGACGGTTCAACCGTGTATGCCGCCGTGTTCCATTCCGGCAATCAAACATCGCTCGTCCACGAAGGTGTGATGTGCTATGGCTTCAGTGATGATGACCCCGGTGCGCCGCTTTCGGGCGCCGTACCCTGTGCCGTCAAAGACGGTATTTCGTCATCGAACGGGCCACCCGGCGGCGTCTTGCCAGGCGGTCGCCCGGCGCCGGGAGCCAACGTCGACGGTGTGCCGCAGCCATGGACTTCGATGATCGTTAAGTTTGACCCGGCCAGCGGCGAATGGCGCGACGTGATGAACCGCAACTTTTCCAACGGAATTCGGTTTAACCTGCCAGACCAGGACGTATTTGCAATCGACAGCGCCGCGCTGACCGTGACCCGGGACTTCCGGCACGTAGGCACGACCTTGTTTAATCTGGCCGTCAACCCGGTTAGTGGACGGGTCTATGTCACGAACACCGACGCACAAAATCATGTGCGGTTTGAAGGCCCGGGCGTGCATGGTGGTACCACAGTGCAAGGGAATATTGCCCGCGCACGAATAACCGTTCTGGATGCAGCATCGGGTCAGGCTCGCGCCAGGCACCTGAATTCGCACATTGACTACAGCGTGTTAAAGGCGCCGGCGAGTACAAAAACTCATTCGATAGCGACGCCCTTGCAAATGGCGGTGAGCATTGACGGTACCGCGTTATATGTGGCGGCACTCGGCTCAAACAAGATCGCCGTGTATCGTACGGATGTTCTGGAAGACGACGAGCAGTGGGCCGATTTCGACCCTACCGTCGCCAGCGCGCGCCACATTAACGTCAGTGGCGGCCCGGTAGGCGTGCTACTGGACGAACCACGCGGTCGGCTTTATGTGATGACACATGTCGATCACGCGGTTGTCGTGGTTGACCTGGCGAGCGGTGCGGAATTGCAACGGCTCAGCATGCCCAACCCGGAACCCGCCGCATTGAGCGCAGGCCGATTCATGCTCTACGACGCGCAGCGCTCCTCGTCGAATGGTGAAGCAAGCTGTGCGTCGTGCCATGTGTTTGGCGACCTGGACCAACTGGCCTGGAACCTGGGCAACCCGGACGCATCGAACAGCCGCAATCCTCAGCCGCAGCCGACGCGCAACATCACCGAACTGGGTTGCTCTCTCGTTGGCCCGAACGATCCGACGTGCAGTTTTCTCTCTATCGTCAATGGCGATGGCGATCTGGAGGGGTTTGCGGCGATGAAGGGCCCGATGACCACGCAGACACTGCGCGGCACTGCCACCCACGGGCATATGCATTGGCGTGGTGACCGGTCGAACGGGTATTTTGGCATCGACAGCGAACAAACTGGGGATGAGCGCTTGTCGTTCAAGAATTTTATTGTCGCCTTTGAGGGCTTGTTAGGGCTGGATGTGGAATTGCCTGCCGCAGTCACTGCGAACGACAAATCGGCGGCGGTAGTCGCGCTGGAACAGGATGTCGACAAATTCGCCGATTTCATGCTCGCGGTTCAATTGCCGCCAAACCCCCATATCGATTTGGATCGCACGCACAGCGCTTCAGCGCAAATCGGCCGGTCTTTCTTTACTGGCGAACGGCGTTCGGACGGCGTTGCCGGGGACTTCAGCCGCAACGGGCCCGAGCCGGACGGCGTCAACTGTGCTGGCTGCCATACGTTTAATCCAGCCCAGGGGTTTTTCGGTACCGATGGCAACGTCGCCCACGGCGGTGAAATTCTGATGCTGAAAGTACCGCACTTTCGCAACCTGTACCAAAAAGTCGGCATGTTCGGCCTACCCGACCGGGAAGGATTTCTGCCATCGACCACGCATGACCATCAGGGGGACCAAATACGCGGCTTCGGCTTTCTGCACGATGGCGCCACCGATCGTCTGTTCAATTTTCTGCAGGGCTCAGTGTTTGATAACGGCGAGGAAGGCTGCCCACCCGGCCTCAATGCTTCGCATGGCTGCACGCTCAATCAAGGATTCATTGGCATACCCGACGATTCCGTTCGGCTTGGCCTGGTCGATTTTCTGATGGAGTTTGACACCGACCTCGCACCCATCGTCGGTCAGCAGATCACCCTGAATGCCAGCACCCAAAACGCTGCCACACTCGAGCGCTTGCGCTTACTCGAAACGCGTGCAGCAAGTACGTTTGTGTCAAAAATCCTCGGTGGCACGGTGACGGAGTGCGACCTCGTCGCGCACGGCGAGATTCACGGCGAGGTCAGGGCGTATTTATACGATACCGCTACCAGCACCTATACGCCTGACAAAGCCGGTGAAGAGCGTATGACGCCCACGCAACTACGCGATAGCGCCACAACAGACGATCACACGCTGACGTTTACCTGCGTGCCGCCTGGCTCAGGGACGCGTAGCGCGCTTGATCGGGATCGAGATGGCGTGTTGAATAGAGACGAGTAGCACAGCGGTGCCGACAGATTTTACGTGCTCGCCGAGCCAATCATTCACCGAATATCATAGGAGTCACCATGAATCATGTATTAGAGAGTATTAGCCAGCATGCGTCAGCACCCATAAGCGAAGCACACTCGCTACCGTTTGCGGCGTACCGGGACGAGGAAGTTTATGCCTTGGAAAAAACGGCTATTTTCCACAACGAGTGGGTCTTTGTGTGCAGCGAACAGGAATTGCCGAAACCGGGTGACTACTTTGCCGTCACCTTAGCCGACGAGCCCGTGGTCATTCTTCGCGGCCAGGATGGAAAACTGCGCGCCCTGTCGAATATCTGCCGGCATCGCGGCACTCTTTTGTTAGACGATGGTATTGGCCAAATCGATAAGAACATTACCTGCCCCTATCACGCCTGGGCTTATGACTTGAACGGCGCACTAAAAGCCGTACCTTTTCCCGGCGCAACAAAGGTTGAGAAAAGTGATCATTGCCTGCCGCAATTCCACCTCGAAAGCTGGCACGGGTTGGTGTTTATTAACCTGGCAGAAAACCCCGAGCCCCTGGCACAACGCTTGGGTACTATTGATCAATATGTAGATGCGTTTGAGATCAAACGCTTCACCGCGAGCAACTCCGGTGCCGTTGAAACGTGGCAAGCCAACTGGAAACTCGCCATGGAAAACGGCATGGAAAGTTACCATCTGTTCAAAGTGCACAAGGATACGCTGGAAACCGTCACGCCGACCAAACAGTCCTACTATGTTGCGGGTTCATCCGAATGGAGCTTAACGGGTGGAAAAATGCTGAATACCAGCAGTAAACTCATGCAATGGCTTAGCGGGTCCAATGCCGAACTCTATGAACACTATTTGTTAGTTTGTTTACCGCCTTCCTTTGTGGGTATTTTGACTTATGAATCCTTCGACTGGATTACGGTACTGCCCATCGACAGCAAGACGAGCTCTATCCGCTCGGGCGGTATTGCGCCGGATGCCAGCTACTATGCCGACGAGGGCTCGCAACAATTTGTCAAAGCGTTTTTTGAGGAAGACAAATTTATCTGCGAACGCGTGCAACGCGGCATGGCGTCGCGCCACGGCAAGGGCGGTAAATTAGTGGACATGGAGCGCGTGGTCGTGGATTTTCATCGTTACCTGGCCGCACGGCTGTTTCAAGCACCGCCCGGGGAATTCTATCAGGCACCCGAGGCTGAGCTATTTTTGCGGAGCGAAAATTGACACAAATCTGCCGTGCACTGCGCGGGTTCATTGCACTCGGCCTTCTGTTGTGGCTCAACGCCTGCGGACTACTGGGGCTGGGTGAGGAACTGCAAAAGCTCAACCAGGATATCATGATCGGTGGTCAGGTGACGGGTGAACTCCGCGCAGGAGCGCCGATCTACGTCGTCGTTCAAGACCAGCGGGCCGGCGACACCTTGCACAGCTATACCTCAGTTAAAGCCGGCGCGCCAGAACAGAGCTACTTTTTCATGCTGCCGCCGGGCGAATACCGCATCCTTGCCTTTCAGGACAACGACGGCGACCTGCGCCGCTCCAAGGGCGAACCAGTGGGCGAGGTGCTCGACGGCAATCCTCTGCAGCTGTCAGACGTATCGCAGGAACAATACGAGCTGAATATTGTGCTGCGCCGCCAAGCGCCCCGCCCGTTGTTGCTTGACCTGTCCACGGCGAGCTTGGCCAAGCGCCGCCCCAACACCCCCGCCAGCCTGGGTGCGATTGTCAGCCTGGACGACCCCAGCTTCTCCGACGAAGCCGCCGAGCTTGGCCTCTGGCAGCCACGCCAATTCATGGACCAGGTGGTCGGTGGGCTTTTCTTCCTTGAGCGCTACCGGAGTAGTAAGAAACCGGTACTGTTCATCCACGGCGCGCTCGGCCATCCTGGCAATTGGCGCGGGGCGATCAAGTCACTCGATCGCAATCATTACCAGCCCTGGCTGTACTACTACCCGACCGCTGCAAGCCTGGAGGATGTCAGTGTCTATCTGGCCTGGTTCATCTACGAGCTGCAAGCGCAACTCGGATTCGAGCGTTTGACGCTGGTAGCGCACAGCATGGGCGGGCTGGTCGCCCTGCGCGCCGCGCAATTGCTGGAGGAATATCAGGGCAACACCAGCCCCATCGACCGCCTGATCACCCTGTCCACGCCCTGGCAGGGGCACAAGGGAGCCGCCATGGGCGCCCGCCTAGCACCGGCTGCGGCCCCCTCCTGGCTGGACGTGTCACCGGGCAGCGACTTTCTGCGCGACCTGGCGCAACGCGGCCTGCCAGCGGGTGTGCGGCATATGTTGCTGTTCAGCTACCGCGGCAGTAGTTCCTTGGGCGACAAGGCAGACGGCGCCGTGTCGCTCACCAGCCAGCTAGCCCCTGAGTACCAGATCGGCGCCGAGCGCGTCATCGGCTTTGACGAAACGCACCGTACTATCCTTTCCGGTGATCGGCCGTTGCAGACGTTGCAGATGCTGCTGCGCTAAGACCCGGCGCCTCCTCCGCCGCAGCGCAAGTCAACAAGCGGAACAGGGCAGGCACCACCACCACCATGGCGGCGACCGTGGACAGGGTGATCAGGCGGGCGATTAGCTGACCCTTGCCGTTGCCATCCGGTCCGCGCACCGGCATGCCCTCCCGTAACGTGCATTGCCCCGGCAGCCGCGTAATCTCCGCGACCCGGCCTGCTACCTCAAATGTCAGATGCACCTTCCTGACCGCCCGCGCGGGGCCCTCGGCATAAATCCAATCGTGAATATCCGCACGACTGGCCTTGGCCCAGCGCACCTGGGTGGGTTACTGCGGTGGCGGCTCCAGTGCTGTGTATTCTTCGACCGCTCCTTGCCACGAAAAAAAAGCGATCAGCCCAAAAGCACTGAGCGCTACCGCTATCCAGAGGATGTGTTTGAACTTAATGGCCATAGAGATTTCCCAAATAAGCAAAAGAGGCCGGCACAGCGAGTGTTTACTTGCTGACCTTCTGGTAAAGTGAGTTTAAGTAGTGTTAGCCGACATGTCCCAACGTGGAAATCAGCCGTTCCGCAGCATTCTTCGAGCCTGTTCGAAGCGTTTTCATACGCCCTAGCGGGGCGAGCGACTCGACGTTGAAGTAGATCCCAACGATACCGGCCGCCACCTCCACGCAGGCCGCCGAATCGACGCTCGGAAACGAACGCTGCAGCTCTTCCGCGACCGCATCCACAAAGTGACCGATCCAGCGGCGCAATGGAGATCTGAGATGGTCATGGCTGGCCGCCGCCGCGATCAGTGCGGAAGCGACGAGCGCCAGTTGACTGTCGGAATATTGCTCATCAAACAGATAATCGAGCAATGCCGCAGCGCGCTGCTTCGCCGGCAACGCATCAAACAGTTCTTTGGTCTCGGCAGCGGACTTCTTTAGAAAGCGCTTTAAAAGGGCTTCGATCAGCGCCTCGCGATTACCGATATAGTGGCGTAGCAGGCTGCGCTGTAGCGCCGCCTCCGCGGCGATGCGCTCCAGTGTCGCGCCGTCGACACCGTAATGGACCACGCAACGCTCAAAGGCATCCAGGATCTCTTCGGTGCGCTCGGCTTTAACGCTGGGACGTGGCATAAGCGCTCCTAAATAATCAATGTTGACAATCTATCAGATAGCGGTTAATGTGTAAATAGTCAATATTGACAATCAACTGTTTGTGAAATCATGAGATATGAACAAACGTACCAAAACGAGTGCAGCCTTCCTCTTGGGAGTAGCTTCAGCTTTAGGCGCACAGATGGCCTCATCCGCCGACCTGACTGTGGAAATTGCAGACATTCGCAACCATCAAGGCAGTCTTCAAGTGGGAGTGTTTGACAATGAGAAAGCCTACAAGAGTGCCGATGCGAAAGATGCGTTTGCTTCTCTGTCGCTGTCGATTACTGGCAAACAAGCGGCTTTCACTCTTCACGGTATGCCTGCAGGCACTTATGCTGTCTCACTGTTCCACGATGAGAACGAGAACTACGATTTAGAGCTTGAAGGCGGAATTCCGGTCGAGGGCTACGCTGTGTCGAACGCGTCGGATAGGTACGACGATCCCTCGTTTGAGAAAGCAAGCATTGACTTGGGGGACAAGAGTCAAGTTGTCGCAGTCAAAATGTATTATCTGGATTAATGCCGATGGAATGGTTGACGAGGACATTTAGCGAGCTACCAATGAGCATGTGGCAGATCGTCGGCATCGGACTCTTGCTCTGGGTGCTCTACGACCTTGTGGTGGGATATACGTATTTGCATAGAAAGATACGCCGCCACGACGAGCCGGTTCTTTACTGGAGCACATTGGCAATCTGGAGTGCCATCGTCGTGTACACCATTGGGTGGCTCTGAGTCCCTGCAGAACACGCTTAACGTAATCCAACGCTATAAC
>JBPCXM010000293.1:0-8474 GCA_051008535.1 Pseudomonadales bacterium
CGAATGCATTCTGGTAAAACGTCACGCTGAGTTGTGGATCGTTGATTCGCAGCGTGTGCTGCGCCAACTGGAGGTGAGCTCGATTATTTCCAGATGTATAGTTTGGAGACTCGTTGTTCATCCAGCTAGTTTCTCAGTTCGGAGCCGATTCTCAATTGCCGCCGAAAACTATATAGCAGTGCGCGTTTCCTGGCCAATTCGATTGAGCACTCTCAACCTTTCTGTTAAGCTGAATCCCCATCCTGATGTGTGGCTTGACGCGTCCTGCGGCCAACCTCATACCGTTTTACATCTGAAGGCTTTTGATGAACCGTTTTATCTTTATCACCGGCGGTGTTGTGTCGTCTTTGGGCAAGGGCATTGCATCGGCTTCGCTGGGCGCCATTCTCGAAGCACGCGGGCTGAATGTCACCATGCTCAAGCTTGACCCCTATATCAATGTTGACCCGGGCACTATGAGTCCGAATCAACACGGTGAAGTCTTTGTCACCGAAGACGGCGCTGAAACTGATTTGGACCTGGGCCACTACGAACGTTTTATCCGCACCACCATGATGAAGCGCAACAACTTTACTACGGGTAAGGTGTATGAAAATGTGTTGCGCAAAGAACGCCGCGGTGATTACCTCGGCGGCACGGTGCAGGTGATTCCACATGTGACCGATGAAATCAAACGCCGAATTATTGAAGGTGCCGGCGACAGTGAAATTGCACTAGTTGAAATTGGCGGCACGGTGGGCGATATCGAATCGCAGCCGTTTCTAGAAGCAATTCGTCAGTTGTATGTTGAGTTAGGTTCAAGACGCGCCATGTTTATCCATCTAACCCTGGTGCCGTACATCGCCACCTCGGGTGAAACTAAAACGAAACCGACGCAACACTCGGTCAAGGAGATGCGCTCGATTGGCTTGCAGCCGGATGTGTTGTTGTGCCGTTCCGACCGCGAGATCGACGCCGACTCACGACGTAAGATTGCCTTGTTTACCAATGTCGAACAACGGGCCGTTATCCCACTGCCCGACGCCGACACAATCTACCGCATCCCTTTGATGCTGCACGCTCAGGGCGTGGACGACATCGTGGTTGACAAGTTCGGTATCGATTGTAAGCCCGCCGATTTAAACGAATGGGAAAAAGTGCTGGTCGGGCAGTTCGAAACCGAGCACGAAGTCACGATTGCCATGGTTGGCAAGTATATGGATTTGATCGATGCCTATATGTCGCTAAACGAAGCACTGACGCATGCCGGTATTCAGACCCATACGCGGGTTAACATCGAATACATCAACTCGGAAGATATCGAAGAGAATGGCGTAGGTGTTCTGGCGGATAAGAACGCAATTCTAGTGCCGGGTGGATTTGGTCATCGCGGTGTCGAAGGCAAGATTCTGGCTGTCGAATATGCGCGCACCCATCGCTTACCTTATCTCGGTATTTGCCTGGGTTTGCAAGCCGCGGTTATCGAGTTTGCACGCAACGTTGCCGATCTTGCCATTGCCGACAGCACCGAATTCAACGCCGCAACGCCGCATCCGGTCATCGCTCTGATTACTGAATGGCTGGACGCCGAAGGCAAAGTTCAACAGCGCGATGAGCAAACCGATTTAGGCGGTTCGATGCGCCTGGGTGTGCAAACCTGCAAGCTGGAACCCGGTTCACTGGCGCAACGTGAGTATGGTTGTGACAGCGTGTCCGAACGTCATCGGCATCGCTATGAAGTCAACGACAACTATGTGCAGCAACTCTGCGATGCGGGACTAAAGATTGGCGGTCGCTCGGAAGACGGCAGCCTGGTAGAGATGATCGAGCTGGACGACCACCCCTGGTTTCTGGCCTGCCAGTTTCACCCAGAGTTTAAGTCTACCCCGCGCGATGGCCATCCATTGTTTACCGGCTTTGTGAGCGCCGCCATAGCGCACAGCGAGGCACAATGACGCAGCGTCTGAACATCGATGGCATCGAGCTGGCCAATGACCGACCGTTAGTACTATTTGCTGGCTTGAATGTATTGGAATCGCGCGACCTGGCGCTCCAGGTGGCCGAGCATTTTGTACAAACCTGCCGCACGCTAGACATTCCTTATGTATTTAAAGCTTCATTCGACAAGGCGAATCGCTCGTCTATCGGTTCTTTTCGTGGCCCAGGCCTAGAAGAAGGCTTAAAGATATTGCAAGAAGTTAAGACCACGTTTAGTGTGCCGATCATTACCGATGTGCATGAACCTGCGCAAGCCGCGCCTGTGGGTGAGGTGGCTGACGTATTGCAGTTGCCTGCATTTTTGTCGCGGCAGACTGATCTGGTGGTAGCGTTGGCCAATACTGGTAAAGCCATCAACATCAAAAAAGCGCAATTTCTGTCGCCGCAAGAAATGGGACATATTTTTAAAAAATGCGAACAGGCAGGTAATTCACGCCTGCTGGTATGCGAGCGCGGCACTGCATTTGGTTACAATAACCTGGTGGTCGATATGCTTGGCTTTGGCGTTATGAAACGTTTCGGTTATCCGGTACTTTTCGACGTCACTCATGCCTTGCAAATGCCGGGAGGCAGAGCCGATTCGGCCGATGGGCGCCGCAACGCTGTTTTTGAATTGGCTAAAGCAGGTCTTTCGCAAGGGCTGGCAGGATTGTTTCTCGAAGCCCATCCCGATCCCGACAACGCAAAGTGCGACGGTCCTTGCGCCTTACCGCTGGCTAAACTGGAATCGTTCCTGCGCCCGCTAAAACAACTGGACGAACTGATTAAACAGTTCGAGCCTTTGGAGATTAACTAGCATGGCAAAGATCGCGGACATTAAAGCTTTCGAAATACTGGACTCACGCGGTAACCCCACCGTGCTGGCCGAAGTATTGCTGGATTCTGGCGAACTTGGTAGCGCGTGCGCACCCTCTGGTGCGTCAACCGGTTCGCGCGAAGCGCTGGAGTTGCGCGATGGCGACGAGAGCCGCTATAACGGTAAGGGTGTGCTGCGCGCAGTAGCCAATATTAACGAGCAGATAAAGCCGCTGCTGCTTGGCGAAGACGTATGTGATCAGGCTGGCCTAGATCAAGCGATGATCGACGCTGATGGCACCGACAACAAAGGAAGACTGGGTGCCAACGCCATTCTCGCCGTGTCGTTGGCCGCCGCCAAAGCTGCCGCTAGTGTAAAAAATATTCCTCTGTACGCGTATATCGCCGACTTAAACGGAACGCCCGGCCAATACAGCATGCCCGTGCCGATGATGAATATCATCAATGGTGGTGAACATGCCGACAACAATGTCGATATCCAGGAATTTATGGTACAGCCGGTGGGCGCTAACACCTTCGCCGAAGCCTTGCGCTGCGGTGCTGAGATATTTCATGCACTGAAAGCCGTATTGGCAGAGCAGGGCTTGAGCACCGCGGTGGGTGACGAGGGCGGCTTTGCCCCAAACTTGCCTTCCAATGCCGCTGCGCTGCAAGCGATTAGTACCGCCGTTGGTAAAGCGGGCTATAAGTTGGGCAGCGACGTTACGTTGGCACTGGATTGCGCCGCGTCGGAATTTTATCGTGAAGGGCAATATGTGCTCAGCGGTGAAAACAACACATTTAACGCCGAGCAATTTACCGACTACCTGGCGGAGCTAAGCGATAATTTCCCCATTCTTTCGATAGAAGATGCGATGGACGAAAGTGATTGGGACGGTTGGTCGTTACTGACGGAAAAGCTGGGTGATCGGATGCAGCTAGTCGGCGACGACCTGTTTGTGACCAACACGGCTATTTTGCAACGTGGCATAGCGCAGGGCGTAGCCAATTCCATTTTGATCAAGTTCAACCAAATTGGCACGCTAACCGAAACCCTTGCAGCGATAAAGATGGCACATGCTGCCGGGTTCACCGCAGTTATCTCGCACCGCTCCGGTGAAACCGAAGACAATACGATTGCCGATTTGGCCGTTGGCACCAGCGCCGGGCAAATAAAAACCGGCTCGCTGTGCAGGTCAGACCGGGTCGCAAAATATAACCGACTGTTGAGAATTGAGGCGGAGATAGGTAATGTAGCGCCCTACCGCGGCCGTAAAGAATTCCGCAACTAAACGTATAGAAAAGACGTAAAAACTCGCATGAAGTGGTGTTTGGCAATACTGTTACTTGTGCTGTTGCAACTGCAGTACCGGCTGTGGGTAGGCGAGGGCAGTTTCGCACATATCAATCAGCTCGAAAGAGGCATTACTGAGCAGCGCGCAATGAATAAACGGCTGCGTACTCGCAACGATATGCTTGAACTCGAAATCGACAGTCTCAAAAACGGTCTTGCCGGCATAGAAGAAAAAGCGCGTAGCGAGTTGGGTATGATTAAGGAAGGCGAAACGTTTTATATGTTCGTCGAGAATTAGCTCAGTACTCCTTCAAGGTGATATCGCCTAATACAGTCAGTCCAAGAGCGGTCCAGAGCGCGGCGTTTTCGCGAAGGCATAGTGGGCCTATGTCGAGGGGAAACAACAAAGCAATGGGCTGCTCTTGGGCTGACCCGAAGGGCGCTAAGCTGGCCGCCCCCTGCCGCGTTGTATTGGCTCGACGTAGGCCCACTATGCCTTCGCCAGTGAACCTCGCAGGAAGCAGCCTGCTTAACGCTGTATTGGGCGATATCACCTTGAAGGAGTACTAATGTCAGCACGTGCACCACGGCTTTGGGCGATAGTTCCGGCCGCCGGCAGCGGCGCACGCCTGGCGGGTGCGGCCCCCAAGCAATACCAGCAAATCGGCAACGTCAGCTTGCTGGAGCATACGCTAAACGTGCTGCTTCAGGTCGAAGCCATCGACGGTATTGTGGTTGCACTGGCCGCAAACGATACGTACTGGCCGGGCTTGCAAGTCGCCGGCGAGGCACGCATTGAAACTGTGAATGGCGGCGAACGTCGTTGCGACTCGGTATTGGCTGGGTTGCGGTCATTGGCCGCGAGCGCGCAGGCTGACGATCTCATAATGGTGCATGATGCCGCGCGCCCTTGTATTACCTCGACCGATATCGAGCGCTTGCTGGCGCAGACGGGCGAGCACTCGGTTGGCGGCATTCTAGCGATACCCGTGGTTGATACTCTGAAACAAGTCACTGCTGACGGCAGCATCACTGGCACGGAAGATCGCAGCCAGCTGTATCAAGCGCAAACACCGCAGTTGTTCCGCTTTGCTGTTCTGTTAGATGCCTTGCAGGGTGCGCTGGCAGACGAGGTAGATATTACCGATGAATCTTCCGCCGTCGAGCATATGGGAATGCAACCCATCGTCGTCGAAGGCTCACGCTACAATATTAAAGTCACATACACCGCCGATCTTGCTTTGGCCGAGAGCATTCTACGTTTGCGAGGAGTAATAGATTGAGAATCGGCCACGGTTTCGATGTACACCGTTTTGGCGATGGCGACCATGTGACGCTTGGCGGCGTACGCATTGAACATAATGCAGGACTAATCGCCCATTCTGACGGTGACGTAGTATTGCACGCACTGTGCGACGCCTTGCTCGGCGCCGCTGCGTTGGGCGATATTGGCCAGCATTTTCCCGATACCGACCCGCGTTATCAAAACATAGCCAGCACAGAGTTATTGCAGAACTGTTATCAACTGGTGCAGCAAAAAAGTCTCGAACTGATCAACGCCGATATCAGCGTCATAGCCCAGGCGCCGCGATTGCAGCCACATATCACCGCCATGCGGTCGGCTATTGCCGCCGCACTTAAACGCTCGGTCGAGCAAATCAATGTCAAAGCCACCACCACGGAAAAGCTGGGTTACATCGGCCGCGAAGAAGGTATTGCCGCGCACGCAGTCATATTATTGAAATAGGGATGGTCACTGAATTAGCCTATGCCTACGGTGGCCCGCTGGGCAATGCGATAGTAAAAGCCAGCGTCGCCGACTTTTGTGTCACAGAGCAATTGGGTTTTGAGCCAACAGGCAGCGGTGAACACGTTTTTTTGCAGATTCAAAAGCGTGATCTTAATACCCAGGACATACTCGATAGACTGCAACGTTTCGCCAACGTCAATCCTCGCCAGCTCGGTTACTGTGGCTTAAAGGACAAGCGCGCGGTGACCCGCCAATGGTTTAGCGTGCATTTACCCACAAGCAGCGAGACGAACTGGCGCCAACTTAATGACAAACAAGTCAAAGTGTTAGGCGCAACCCGACACCAACGGAAATTGCGTATTGGCGTTCACAAAGGCAACCGCTTTGAAATACGACTGCGCAGCGTAGGCGTCGATGCCGAGCGGCTGCAGCGACGTTGCGAATTGCTGGCACAACGTGGTTTCCCCAACTATTTTGGTCCGCAACGTTTCGGTTACGATAATTCGAACCTGGATGCGGCACGACGTTTGTTTGCGCGAAAAACAAGTGCTAACAAAAAGCCCAGCCGTAAACAGCGACTTTATATTTCCGCTGCGCGGGCGTATATTTTTAATGCGCTGGTGGCCATTCGGGTTGACGATGATAGTTGGAGCCGGCCGCATGATGGTGATGTGTATCAGCTTAATGGCAGCGGTTCGTTGTTTCGTGACAGCGTGTCGGATGATATTGCTGCCCGCCTGGAAAGTGGTGATCTGCATATTACCGGGCCGTTGTGGGGTGCCGGTGACTTGCTCAGCAGTGGTGCCATCGCTGCGCGCGAACAGCATATTGCCGAAATCAACGCCGATCTCAGCGCCGGTCTCGCAGCTCTTGGCATGGGCCAACAGCGGCGCGCACTGCGAGCGTGTGCAAAAAACTTTCACTGGGAATCGCAGGGCGATGACTTGCTGCTGAAGTTTGAGCTGGTCAAAGGCAGCTACGCAACGTCCTTGCTGCGTGAATTGGTGGATACAAATGTACATCAGTAGTACCACTCTGCGTATAATATGCGGTTTTCGCTCGCGGTAAAACATGAATAATATTCAGCTCAGTGGCATCGGCATGACCTCGGAACGTACCCGCGATCGGTTAGTGCAGCGTTTACGCGAGCAAGGCATTACCGATGAACGTGTGCTCGAAGTCATGCGGTCCACGCCGCGGCATATTTTTCTTGACGAGGCCTTAGCCCATCGCGCCTACGAAGACTGCGCCTTGCCGATTGGCTATGAGCAAACTTTATCGCAACCTTATATCGTTGCCCGCATGACCGAATTGCTGTTGACCGATGGTATTCCCGAGAAAGTATTGGAGATCGGCACGGGTTCGGGTTATCAGACTGCGGTGCTAGCGCAGCTGGTTCCACAAGTGTTTACGGTCGAACGCATCAAACCGCTGCAGGAAAAAGCTCGGCAGCGCATGCGTATGCTGAAGTTGCGTAACATCGACTATATGCATGCCGACGGCTATGCTGGTTGGAATTCATCGGCGCCATTCGATGCTATTCTGGCAAGCGCCGCCCCATCAGAGATCCCCGCCAGTTTTATCGAGCAACTAACACCCAGTGGCCTGTTGGTGCTGCCGGTGGGCAACGACGTGCAGGAATTGCAGTTAGTTCGTAAGAAAGCCGCCGGTATTGAAATCAGCAACAGAGAAGCGGTGCGCTTTGTTCCATTGAAGGCGGGCCTTGGCCGGGCGTGACAGAACTTAAACAAATGTTGCGTTTCTAGCTCATAGGCCTGGCGATGGGAGCGGCTGACGTCGTCCCTGGTGTGTCGGGCGGCACCATCGCCTTTATCAGCGGTATTTATCAACGCTTGCTCGACGCGATTCGAGCATTTAGTCCAGGCACTGTGCAGCTATTGGCGCGCGAAGGTGTGCCGACTTTCTGGCGTCGCGTCGACGGCACATTTTTACTGGTATTGATGGCGGGTATCATCACCAGTGTATTGTTGTTGGCGCGCTTGATAACGGTTGCGCTTGCCAGCTACCCCACCTGTGTCTGGGCGTTCTTTTTTGGACTAATCGTCGCGTCGAGCTGGTTTCTGGCGCGCCAGGTCAACTGGCGCGTGGTTACCGGCTCGTTATTTTTGACGGGGTTGGCGGTTGCGTTGGTCATCGGCGAATTGCGTCCGACCCAGTTAGACGTTCAGCCGCTGATTATCTTTGGCAGTGGCGCGCTGGCAATCTGCGCAATGATCTTGCCGGGTATCTCGGGTAGCTTTATTTTGCTGCTGCTGGGTATGTACAGCAATGTGTTGCAGGCGCTGCACGAGTTCGACCTTGGCTTTATCGCTATGTTCGCCGCTGGCTGTGGTGTTGGCCTGCTGAGCTTTTCGCATGTGTTGGGATTTCTGCTGAGTCGCTTTCATGGCCAAACTCTCGCTCTACTTACCGGATTTTTGGCGGGTTCGCTGGCCATGGTTTGGCCGTGGCAGCAGGTCATCAGCAGTTATGTCAAAGATGACGGGCGCACCGTGGCGCTGCAAACGCAAAATGTGTTGCCGGGCGATTATGCCGCGCTGACCCAGCAAGATTCTTACACCTTGGCGGCGCTGGCCTTGGCGATCCTTGCTGTATTGTTGGTGCTTGGTTTGGAAAAGCTTGCGACACAGCCTGAGT
>JBPCXM010000294.1:0-10103 GCA_051008535.1 Pseudomonadales bacterium
CCCTTAAGTGAGTTGGGTTGTCGCCTTAGTTGCCAATATTGACAATAATGTCATTGCTTATTTCTTGCGGTTTTGCGATATCTTCACGATGTATCTGTAAAACTTTTGCCGCTTTTGCACCATCGATCGGCCGTATGCTTTTTGCCGGGTCGGCACTGTAGGCCAATGGGTCCAAGGTTTGTTCCGTCACCAAGTGCTGTACCGACTGACCGAAACTGGTATAAGTAGTGCAACCCGCAAGCGTTGTACCAGCACCGATCAATACCAGCGTCAAAACCGAAACTTTGGCTTTGTTGGTTTTCGTCTTATTCATGTCCTGCTCTCCTGCAAATTAAATCAATAGTGTCAGTGGCCCGAATTCACTAGTCGTCCTCGTCGTCACCCAAATCATGGCCGAATGTACCTTCCACACCGCCACCTTCCGGCATATCCAGCGCCGACTTGCCGGCCTTCTGATCGAGTAATTGCGCTATTGACCCTCGCTTACTCGGAACCATCCCTTTACCCAGCAAATAAAACTCGATGACGGAGGGGTCAACAAAATCGTCGGTAGGCAAATGAATCTTGTTCTTGTTGATCGGCTTGGCCAAATGAGGGGTTACCATAATCACCAATTCGGTTTCACCCTTTTCAAATTCCTGGCTGCGAAATAAATGGCCCAGAATAGGTATATCACCCAAGCCGGGAAATTTTTGCACCGCATCGCGGGTATTTTCGCTTATCAAACCGGCGATACCCATAGTTTGCCCGTTGGCAAGCTCCACCGTTGAATTAGCGCGCCGAAGCGTCAGTGCCGGGACTATAAAAGTGGATACGGTATCGTCAGAGCTCAGCAGAACACTGTTCGGTGCCGCTAATTCACTGACCGAAATATTCAACTTCAGGTTGATTCGACCCGAATCCAAAATGACCGGTACAAATTGAACGCCCACGCCGAATTCCTTGAAGGTTATTGTTATTCCGTCATCACCCCTCGGTACCGGGATGGGAAACTCGCCACCGGATAAAAACTTGGCTTCCTGCCCGGATAATGTGGTGAGCGTGGGTTCGGCCAGTATCTTCGCCGCGCCGGTGTCCTTGGAAGCCTCGAGTACCGTATTCAGCAGGAAAGTATCACTCAAAAAGCTGCCGAACATGCCGGTATTTGCAATTGAAAGCGGGTTCGGCAGGAATTCATCAATCACCGGCCCAACGACCGGCGGGCGCGCAAAATTGAGAACTCGCGTGGCACCAGGGTCAAATAGGGCATCGGGAAATGTGGCGCCGCCGTTGACTCCACCAAAGGTCCAGTTGTTATCACCAATACCCGCTGCGTTAAACTTTAAACCCAGCTGTTTGAGGACAGTGCGTTGCATTTCGGCAACCGTGACTTTGAGCATCACTTGCTGGCTGCCGCCAATACTCATCATATTGACCACGGGGTCAGCCAGTTTGACGGTCTTTTTTGCTTCCTTGGCTTTTTTGGTTAGTGCAAAACTACGCGCCACCTGCAGGGCGATGTCCATTTTGGCCAGACTGGAGACTTCCCCTTTCAGCACGATCGAGCCCTGTGAGCTGTAAACTTCTATCGACTCGTCAGGCAGCAAATCATGCAGTTTGGCTTTCAGGCTATTCAGATCATGAGTGACTTCAACATTAAGACTGGCGATCAGCTTGTCGCTGCTGTCCCACAGTAATACGTTAGTAGTGCCCAGGTCCTTACCCTGGATATAGAGCTGACGCGAACGCAGAATAAGGATATCGGCTATCTCTGGGTTGCCCACCGAAATCTTCTTGGTGGGCTGATTGAGGCGAATCAGGCGTGATTTGTACAAGGGTACCGTCACATTTTCCGATTCCGAACCGAAGCTTAATAGCGCGTCATGCTCGCTCGCGCAGGCGTTATTGCTCGCTGCCAGGCCGATCAGCGCAATCGAAATCACCGGCAACACTGTAATCAGAATAAATAGCCAGCTCGATTTATCCTTCAGCAGTAGTCTTGTTGGCGTATAGTTATGATTCATGTCAGTCTCCCGATCTTTGTCGTGTCGATTTCGCTTTAATCAATCTTTATCGCCCGCTGTCAAAGCTTGACCCTGGTTTTGGTTGCTGTGGTGCCGCGTATGACGGTGACAGTCGGTGGTTGTGCTACCCGCCGCCTGGCCACTTTTTTAGGCGGCGCCGCCGCTACCGCTGGAATAAACGTATCCAGCGGATTTCTCAGTGTGAGTTGAATGGGGCCTTTACTACGGGCATTTACCAGAATCTCGGACTGGCTCGGGCTGACTTCCAGTGTTACCGCACGCACCACCACGGGTCCCTGATCATTTTTACCACTGGCCGTTTGATCGACTGCCAGCACCTTGATGTTTTGCAATATAGTTTCGGTTTTTGTGGCTTTATTGCGCCGGTTAGTGGCCAGCACATCTACCCGGTTGCCAGGTAGCAAAAAGCCGGCGACGCCTACCACATCGTTTACCCGCAGCGAAACGGCACGCATGTTTTCCTCGATCATCGCCGCCAGGGTGCTGCCCACCAGATGGTCGACAATGCGTTCGCTACGAATGACATCACCCGGCAAAAACTCCTGCTTGGCAATTTTACCTTCCACGGCAGCCGTGTCGTGGAATGAATTTTCAGGCGCGCTGTCTTTCAGCATATTCACAAGGCCAAGATGGCGTCTTTCAATTTTTTGGCCGTACTGTATTCGCAACTTAGCGACCACTACAGGGTATTCATCGGTACTGGCTTCCGCGAAATTACCAACCCGCAGCTGCAGCCAGTTGTTGGCTACCCACACGGCAGCCACCGCCATCAAGACTGAAAAACATAACAACAAAAAGGTTCTCTGCCGCATCATGACATGCTCTCCGTGACAGTTGAGGTTAATGGTTCAGCCGCTATGCTCGCGGGCGGTACCAGTGGCAAGTCGGCCAGCTCGACGAAGTAACTGCGCCAGGCCGCATCCAGTTTTTCCCGGCTCAGCACCGGCTCACTGTCTTCGTATACCAACAAGTCTTTGGCGATGCCTAGCAGATCACGCGGGTGGCACGGCAATAAGGCCTTGCGTTCACGTACATAGTGCTGCTGCAACAGGTACTGCAACAGTTCGGGGGTGGCTGTCAGGCCCAGCTTTTCGCACTCCTGCCACCAGATGTAGGTGAATTCCCGCACCGAAGGGCTCTCAAAATGGATCTTGTAGCCGATGCGGCGCAGGAATGCTTCGTCGGCGAGTTCCAGCGGATTAATATTGGAAGAAAATACCAGCACCTGGTCGAACGGTACTTCAAAGTGGCGGCCGGCGCCGAGGGTTAAAAAATCACGCCGCTCTTCCAACGGTACGATCCAGCGGTTGAAGATAGCCATCGGGCTGGCTTGCTGGCGGCCCATATCGTCGATGATAAAAATACCGTTGTTGGCCTTGAGCTGCAGCGATGGATGGTACTCTCTTGCATTTGCGGCGTAGCGAATATCCAGCATATCCAACGTTAACTCGCCGCCACTGATCAGCACCGGGCGCTTACACAACAGCAGCCGAGGGTCATGCCGGTTGGCAAACAGCAAATTGGATGCCGGCGCATCCTCCTCTATGGCCTGGTGCAGCGCCGGGTCAAATATCGAAACCACGGTGTCGTTCACCATGATGGCGAACGGAATCAAACAGTGATCGGCAAAGACCGCGACCAGCTTTTGCGTGATATAGGTTTTCCCTGTACCCGCATGGCCGTAGACAAATATGGCGCGGCCCGAATTCAACGCGGGGCCCACTTGCTCCAGGATGCTGTCGCTGATGGCAATATCCGCAAACAAGCGCTGTATGTCTTCGCGGGTTACACCGTAGTGATGAATGGACTGCGCATTGACCAATTCAACATAACGCGCCAACGGTAGAGGGGCCGGGCCGATATAGCCGGACTTGTACAATGCCTCCTGCGCTAACTGGCTGCCTTTTTGGGTTAGCCCAAAGCGCAGGCCACCCCTCTGCTGTAGAGGTAACACTTCAACCCGCGCTTCCGCTTTGAGGAAATTCAGTACCTGCTCAACAATGGTACCCGGCAAGCCCAGCCGTTCGCTTAAGCGTTTGATCGTCAGCACGCCGGCATCGAACAGATGCTTGCTGGCCAGTTCCGCGTGGAAATGAACACTCAGCCCGGTGTCATCAATAGACTGCGGAACCGGGACTAAATTACGCACCTCTCTAGGTAGCAGTTCTTGCTCGGTGTTTTTAATAGCTTCGTATTTCATATTCATTTGGCTTAGCTCTTTACTAGCCTCTATATCTAGATAAACAACATGCGCAAGCTGGAAAAAGATAATGCCGATGTCCAGCCCAGCGCGGCAATGGTGCCGGTAGCTATCGCTATGGCGAAAGGGAAACGTTGTGCTGCGGGTTCGTCAGCGCTTGGGGGCTGATAAATAACTTGGCCAGTCCAGTACATCAGTTTTGTAGTGATCCAATTGCGATTCCAGTATGCCTTCAAGCCCCCCTTGACCGTTAACATACCCAAAGCAATAAAAAATCCTGTTAATAGTGACAGTCCAGCAACTAGTACCATGGTTAATCCGCCTGTATAGGCGCCTATGCCAGCCGCTAACTTGACGTCACCTGCCCCCATACCACCCCCCAGCCAGAAGGGCAAAAAAATCAGTAGCCCTACCACAATGCCGCCAAGGGCTGTCAGCAAACCCATCCAACCGAGAAAAATACCGTGCGCCAACACGCCTGACAGCAGCAGCAACCCCGTCAGCCAATTGGGAATGCGATGGTGACGCAGATCAATCCATGCTGCGACAAGCAGAAACGCAATCAGCACCAGCGTCGTAATGTCATAGGTATTCCAGGCAAGTTTCATATGTGACTACTTCTCTCTAACTACTAATATCAAAAGACTGCGAGGCGGGACAGACAGAGGGTGGCTTAACACCCTCTGCCATCTCCCTATCACTAGCAAGTAATCGTATTACCGCTACCCGTGCCGGTTGAAATAGCAGTGACGAGGGAAAGCATCATTGCACATGCATCTTCACCCACAGCCACGAAACCGGCCACCAGCGCAGCACTAACCAACCCACCAGCAATGGCATATTCCACGGCGGTGAGCCCCTCCTCCTCCTTTAAAAAGTCGATCATTTTTTGACGTATAGTCATGGTATTTCTCCAATTGGTTTGATTATGAGTTCGTGTAATCACGAACCTCTGCTGGTACTGCTGAAGGGAAAACGACTACCCGGTTTCACTGGGCAACGGCTTGCAAGACCAGGCTGTTGCTGTTGTTCATTTATCAACCAGCGCAACCAAAGTAACAGCAGTGTGGGATCGTGGTGTAGGAGAAAGTGGCCTTACAGCAGCACTTTTTTACCAGCAGGAAACCGCCGGTCGAATAATAGCTTAATAGTTAAGCAATTATTCTAAAGTCAAACTTTACATAAGTATAATACGTATTTGTTTTATATAGATTAATAAAATTAAACGCTATGCATTCGTCCTCTTCAGTTTCCAAATATTTGCGCAATATTGGCAATCTTTTGATCAATTTCTTTCGTCGCAGATATTGGGGGCAGTCAAGTAAATAGTTGGCATATTTGCTGCATCCATTAAAAATAATATTGCATCCTGAGCCATCGAGTGCGTATTTGTGTCTCGTGACAAAACGCAAGTGGCTAGGCGAAATAGCTAGGAGACTTATTTTGACAAGCAAATCCGACGAGGCCACACAACAAAAACACCCGGAAGCCGTGCGCCTGCTGCTAGTGGACGCCACCATGAATGGCTCACCGTTGCAAGACGAGCTGACAAAGTTATTCCAGGTGGAAACTACCAGCATCGCCGGTCTCGATGGCACCGTCGTCCACACGGCTCGGCCGCATGGAGTTCTGTTCGATTTTGATTTCCCGGAAAAAGACGGGCTGGACGTTATTCGCGACCTTAAAAATAAGCTGCCCGGCTTGCCTGTGGTAATGGCCACCCTGCAACATTCGGAGAGCCTGGCAGTCTGGGCGCTGCGCGCACGCTTATGGGATTACTACGTAAAACCCCTTATTTTAGAGGAGATTGAGCACCTGCTGTTGGAAATGCAGTCATTGCGACAGGTGCAAAACGGCAGCAGCCGAGAACGCATGGTAGTCGAAAAGTGGCCCCGCACGCCGGTGGAAACCCGCTTCCTGCCTCCCACCTCCTCATCACATTTGGAAATCGCGACCAATTACGTTAAAAAGCATCTCGCCGAGCGCATCAGCGGGTCTGAGATTGCCGGGCTAACCGAAATGAGCTCGCGTCATTTCAGGCGCGTGTTTTATAAACATTACGGCACTACCTTTCAGGCTTATATTACCCAAGAGCGTATGGAAGAAGCCGCGCGACTGCTTGAAAACCCAGATATACCCGTTGCCGATGTAGCCAACAGCGTGGGCTACCGCGACACTTCGTACTTCTCCCGCATGTTTCGAAAACACCACGGCAGCTGTCCAACCGCCTTCCGTGAACAGCGGCAGAGTCTGTGATCAGACCGGAAATTGTAAAATAAGTCGACTGGTAGAGAGGCGCGACGAACGGTCAAAACCATGCGTAAGACAGCAACGATTGACGCTTATTAGCTGGTGCACATCCAGAGACTCACCGTATTCGGCCTGCAATGGCGCTGACGAACTCAGCACTACGCAACCGGCCGCAAGTCCTCCAGCTCCGCATCGCTATACAGCCGCGACTTCGTGACGAAGCGCACCCCCAGCGGAATTTCCGCCGAAAAGCTGGCGCCCCTGCCCGCCACGACATCGACCATTAAATGGGTATTTTGCCACAGCTCAAACTGGTCACGCGCGATGTAAAAAGGGCAATCATGAATTTCGCCCAGCAACACGTCGTTGTCGCCGACCCGAAAATCGCCTAGCGGAAAGCACATTGGCGAGGAGCCGTCGCAGCAGCCCCCGCTCTGGTGAAACATCAGCTTACCGTGCTGAGCGGTGAGGCGGTCAATAACCTCCTCGGCCGCCTCGGTGACGTCAACACGCTCGTGCATTTTCTGTTCTTACCCGCTAGAAAAAGCCGAGATTGTTTTTGTCAAACGACATCAGCACATTTTTGGTATGCCGGTAGTGATTTAACATCATTTTGTGGTTTTCACGCCCAAGGCCGGATTTCTTGTAACCGCCAAACGACGCGCCAGCGGGATAAGCGTGATAACAATTCACCCAAACACGCCCGGCCTGAACACCACGCGCGAATATCTGCACCTGATGAAAGTCGCGCGACCAAACGCCAGCGCCCAAACCGTTTAAGGTATCGTTGGCGATCTCCATGGCTTCGTCTTCGTCTTTAAACTTCGTCACGCTGACAACGGGGCCAAATATTTCCTCCTGAAACACTCGCATTTTATTGTTGCCTTTGAACACCGTGGGCTGTACATAGTAACCGTTTGGATATTCGGCGACACTAGCGGATTCTCCGCCGGCCAGCACCTCTGCCCCCTCCTCTTTACCGATATTCAGGTAGTTTAGAATTTTTTCGTATTGATCGTTCGAGGCCTGCGCGCCTATCATGGTTTCCGGGTCGAGTGGATCGCCGGGTTTGATTTCCGCTACCCGTTTGAGACATAGCGATATAAACTCATCGTAAATGGACTCGTGGACCAAAGCCCGCGAGGGGCAGATGCATACCTCGCCTTCATTCAGGGCAAACATCACAAAACCTTCCACTGCTTTGTCGAGAAATTCGTCGTCTTCGGCCATCACGCTGGGAAGAAGATATTCGGTGATTTGGCGCCCAGTTCCAGCGTCACCGGAATAATGTTTTCGGAGGCATACTGCATAATTAACCGGCCGGTTGTGATTTCAACGGTAAACGCCACTTTCTTGATACGGGATGACGATGCCAGCGGCTTACCCGCTTCGATGCCAAAACCATTAACGACGTTAACAATACCGGGCGGCAACAAATCGTGGATCAATTTCATCAGTACAAGAATTGACGATGGTGTTTGCTCGGCAGGTTTCAGTACCACGCAGTTGCCTGCCGCCAGCGCTGGCGCCAGCTTCCACGTGGCCATCAGAATCGGAAAATTCTAGGGAGTAATCTGCCCGACCACACCAAGTAGCTCGTGTTCTTCCATTGACATTGTACTGTCGTCAAGATCGGACACTTCACCCGTTTCATCGCGAATCACCGCCGCGTAGTAGTGAAAATGATCAATCGCCAGCGGAATATCGGCAGCTAGGGTTTCACGAACGTCTTTGCCGTTTTCCCAGGTTTCCACCCGCGCTAGCAATTCTAGGTTTTGCTCCATGCGGTCGGCAATTTATAGCAGCAAGTTACTGCGTTCTGTAGGACTGGTGTGGCCCCATGTAGCGAAAGCTTTTTCACCGGCGTCGATTGCCTTGTCGATATCTTCAACGGTTGAACGCGGGATACGTGTAAAAACCGCACCGTCGATAGGCGACGGATTGTCGAAATATTCACCATTTTTCGGCGACACCCATTCGCCACCGATGTAGTTTTCATATTGGGATTTGAATTCGGGTCTTGGATAGGCCATGGCTCTGCACCTCAGTTGTGGGTGGAACCACTACCAGTACATTCTGCGCCGACTAGTAGTTTTTGCAAGCCCAAAAGTGCATAAGCACTCGCGGCATTTAGGCTACCGCGTATGTTTCTTCCAGATAGTCAAGCATATCTACCGACTCAAACATTTCGGTATCGGTATTAGTGTCAATAAGATACGGGATGGAAACGCGACCGGCACGATCGAGCAGGTTTTTACGATTTTCCAACGCCGTGCCCGGCTCGATTGACAATGCATCGCGCATCGAAGGCGGCACCCAATCACGAGCCGAGTTGCGGCCAGTACTGCGCAATACATAGGGTATTTCCAACTCGCACAATTTTTCTCTGACCGGGCGCGCAAAGGGGCTGTTTTCGAAACTGTAGAGTTCCAGATTTTCAGCGGGCGTGTTGGCTTCTCTCGCGATAATCCCCTGCCCCAGCCTTGATGCGCTAGCAAACATAGAACCCAGCGTCTGTAGCGCCCCGACTCGCCACTTCAGTGGCAGCGAGCGCTCCCCATAGGTTTCGAACAAGTACTCCACAATATCTAGCGACTCGTACATTTGCTTGCCAGTATTCGGGTCTACCAGATACGGGAACTGCGCCTTACCACCCATTTCAACCACTTGTGGCCGATAACGCTCGCCGTTCTTGGGGCAGGGATAAATTATAGCGTCAAGATCGAGTTCGGTGAGGGCTTCACGCACCAGACGGCAATATGGGCAGCCCTCCATATCGAAGAGTTCCAAGGTCTTGCTTGGTTTCTTGGTCGCTGGCTTGGTGTTAATGCCAGTGCTACCTCTTATCGCAGTGGCTAATAGCGAAGACGCAAGGTTTAAACGGCGTTGTAAAAAACTATTGCTCATCGTCTCTGTCCATACTGTGTGATCGGCGCGCATTGTATCAGACTGCGCACACTTCTACCGGTACGCCATTAACCACACTGGTACCCGAGGGTATATCCAGCACGTCGTCATCGACCAAATCGTTGGCACTAACGCCCAGCAGTTTTTCCGAAGCAATGCTTTGGCGGGTGCCCGCGTAACGATGGCCAAAGCCATGTGGCAGACTGACCACGCCGGGCATGATTTCGTCGCTAACAGTGACATGCACTCGTTGCTCGCCAACCCTGCCCTTCACTAATGCCTGAGCGCCATCGGTGAGTCCCAGGCGATTCGCATCTCTGGGATTGATAATCAAGGTGCAACGATTCTTGCCGCGCACATAGTGCTTAATATTGTGCAGCCAGGAATTCATATCGCGTATGTGACGACGCCCTATCAAGACCATATCTGCAGGTTTACGTTGCAGCGCGGCGTACAGGCGTGGCATATCGTTTTCGAATACCTCGTGCACCAGGCGTAGACGCTGACTTTCAGTGCGTAATGCTTCAGGTAAGCGAGTCCGTAAGGGGCCAAGGTCCATGCCGTGTTGCGCGGCTTTAACTCGCGCGAGGTTTAAACCTTCGGACCTAGGGTCGAACTTGTCTCCATACGGGCCCACGCGCAACAATATATCCAGGAAGCGTTCGGCACCGACATATGTCGAGTTTTGCTTTTTAATTTCCTCGGCGGTTAAGTGGCTAAGT
>JBPCXM010000295.1:0-6981 GCA_051008535.1 Pseudomonadales bacterium
GCACATATCGGCATAATCAGCAAGAAAACCATCAACAGGCTTGCTCTTAGTTGATGACCAAGTTGCTGGATATCTTTTTTTACTCGCGCAAACGACGCCAGTAACGGTTCCACTGAAGGGACGATAATATCGGTTGCAGGGAGAACGGATATTCCCCGAACCACATTGTATACACCTAGGTCGCCTATACCGAAGATTTTCGAAACCATCAGCTGGTCGGCCTGGGCTCGAAAAAACCCGACTATTCCTCTGCCAAGCATCCATTTTGAAAAGCCCAACTGCTCTTTATAGCGAGTTAAAGACAGTTTAGGCCGGAAACTGTGCAGATGATAAGAACCGACAATACCGACAATAGCGTAGACAATATCGCCGATAATCATCGCCCAGTAGGATTTGAGTGTAAGTGCGAGTACAACGACAACTATGAAAGAAGCTACTTTCTGCCAAAGATTGAGCCAAAATATCTTGGAATAGCTTAGGTTTCTTCGTAACAGGTGCAGTCCGGGGTTTTGCAAAGCGCGGAGCAGGATAACAATGGAGACTACTTGTAAGGCTGATGTTATTTTCTCATTGTCGTAAAAGTCCGCTAACAGTGGCGCGCCGAACAACACGATTATCCACATGACAAATTTCAGGCTAAGATCTATTGACCAAGCGGTGTTTAGATCGTCGTGGTCGACTTCATCCTTTTGTGGAATATATTGCTTGATGCCAGAATTAGACAGAACTTCGGAAAATTGAACGCAGATTGCGGTAATCGCAACTATACCGAAGTCTTCTGGAATCAGTATTCGCGCAAGTATAAGCGTACTAATCAGTCCCAGGGTTCTTTGCAGAAACCTGACTGCTACCAGTAGCAAAGAACTGGAGATGACTTTCTTACCGATTGACAAGCTCTACTTCCTTTCGCGCGATACGGGCCGATATGTTACGAAAGCAAGCGGCGTTAATGAGTGTGAGTTTGAAAAGCAATCCATTGTTGGATCGCAGCGGGTGCTATCCACGGCGTTCAACCTCAAAAAGCTCCGTCGCCGACTCAATGACCCTTGGCCAATCAAAAACTTGAAGTATTCTCTCTCTGGCTTCCGCTCCCATCGTCGCTAGTTGCTTAGGATCAGCAAAAAGATTCGATATAAGAGTGACCAGGCCTTCTGGAGAGCTGCAATCAAGAACATACCCGGTCTTGCCAATTTCCATAGTTTCTTTCGTTCCGCCCGAATCACCCGCTATTACGGGCGTGCCGCAGGCCTGTGCCTCAAGTAGCACAATTCCAAATCCTTCCACATCATTCCCTATTTGCCTGTTAGGGAGCACAAATAGATCGCTGCGTTGGTACCAGCGCTTCATTTCCGCTTCGCTACACTCGCCAAGTAAAATCACGGAATCGCCAATAGCTAATTCATCAATCAGTTGTCTAAGTACGTTTTCCTGCTTGCCGGAACCTACAATGGCGTAAGTGATATCTGGATGTTGCTGCAAGATTCTCGGCATGGCCTTTATTAACACATCATGACCTTTCCTTGGCTGCAATCGTGAAACCGTAACGATGACCCTTCTACCTGGGAGTAAATCAGTAACAGAATCTGCTAGGGGAGGGGTGAATGCGCTTGCATCAACGCCTGGATGTAATACGCAAATCTGGTGTTCCTTTGCGTTCCACCACTGCCTTAACAAATTGGCAGAGTTCTCGCTATTGCAGATGAGTTTGTTGGCATATCGTATTACCATTTTCACCAAAAATGTAAACTCCCGACTGCTGCGACACATTTCAATGTCTTCACCATGCACATAGCAGTGATATGGCGTACCGGTTAAGAGCTTGACGATCATTGCTACTACACCCTCGGGCAAGGTACGGCCACAATGAATACTTTCAACATTGTATTTTCTTGCCAGCTTGATGACTTGCGCAATGAGAATGATATAGAAAACAATCCCTTTAAGGCGAAGAATCCCCCAACTTTCGCTAGCCATTCGCACACGATGAGTAACTAGGCCCGAGTCGCTGTCGCTACCCGCCGCGTCTTCCGCCTTGTCGGTAACGACGATTACGTCCTGACCACCTACCCGTGTATAAAGGTCCCAAAACCAACGGCCGCTGCCGCCCGTCTTGGGTGGGAATATCTCTGATAGTAGCAAGTATTTTTTGTTCAATATCTCTTCCACGCGCAATTCAACTATCGCGTTTGTGATCGCGCTCCGTAATAAGTTTCTAAAATGGATTCGCAAGTGCTTTCGTGACTAGCAAACCAGTCCGAAGACGCATACATATGCCACTTGCCAGTTTCAACCTTGCCAACCTTGCTGATAGCACTGTCCACGTGCATTACATTGATGTTCAATGAAGTAAACAATTCTTCAATGGTTTTTCTCGGGTTACTAATCATATCTTCGAAAGCGATAGAATAATCGCAGTAGTGCTTACCATGATTATATGAGAGCCGCCAAATCAAGTAGAATAGTTGGTAAGGATGCTGCAATGAGCTTTCATTCAGAAAAGGAAAAACGTTAGCAAGATCTCTTCCCCATCGTCGAAGATAAAAGAAATCCTTTGTTCCTATTTGTAGAAAATTGATGTTGGGGCTGCAGCTTTCCGAATTTTTAATTACCGACAACCATTGGTCTCTGGGATTACGGTATAGATGAAGAAGTCTCGCTGCCGGGTAATTGTGGCGTAACCAACTTAAGCGAAAATCAACACGATTGAATTGTAATAAAGCGCGTCCCGGCGCTCGTTGAATCAGGGTGTCGATGTACGCTAACATCGCTCCGTCCCAGCTGCGATTTGTCATGAAGAGTCGCTTGTCGATCCATGAAACATCGTAGTACTTTTCTAGCTCCTCAAGACCATTGTACTCTTGCCAATATTCGCCGACTCCAACGTGAGTACAGTCAGTGTTTTCACCACGTTTTGACTGGCTGAACCAACGTCTTTCATTGAAAGGTTCGTAGTAGCTCGTAAATTCAGAAACATCCCTAAAAATATTCCAAAGAAGTGTCGAGCCACTACGAAAGCGGCCGGTGATAAAAACGATATCCCGATCCTGTAAATTGTCAGCCCGAGTGGAAACTTTACTGGCGTTCTCCTGGTATGGATTCACACAATTTTCGGTTGTGTCTGAAAACGCCGCTTCGCGGCTATCTTGCAAGTAGGGAATATGCTTGGAAAACCAATTGGCACCCGCCGGTCTATCGAACACCCTTGATAGAAATTTGAGCACAGAAGTGATGAGCGCCTGTTTAGTACTCTCTCTCTTGTTCATAACACTCGCCTAAACGCGTTGCTTTTCATAGAGCAGTGAGTACGATTGGGCCATCTTTTCCGAGGTAAATTCCCGTTGAAAACGCCTCCTGCCAGCTTTCCCATAAGCTTGCAATAATGCTTTATCACCGAGCAGAGTTTGTATGCCGTCAGTGAAACGCTTCAAGTCGTTGTTTGGAACAACAATACCGGTTTTGCCATGCTCTACGACCTCGCCATTACCGCCAACGTCGGTAACGACACAGGGTATTGATAAACTCATCGCCTCTAACAATGTCATGGACATTCCCTCGCTAAACGAGGATAGCAAATACACCTCCATAAGTGACAGATAGTTTTCAGGCTCAGAGGTATATCCAGTAAGAACGACTCTGTCTTGTAACTGCAGTGCGCTAATGTGTGATTCCAGTTCGCCTCGTGTGGGGCCATCTCCGACGATTAGTAAACGAGTCTTAGGGTGGTGTTCTAAAACAGATTTGCAAGCTTCGAGCATTAGTGGGTGATTTTTTATGCTATCTAATCGCGATACTGTGCCAATAATTCTTTCATCATCGCCGATTTCTAATTGCTCTCTAATCTGCTCTACTTTGTCAGCATCCGGCTGTAATTGTAAGATACCGTTGTATATCACCCCTATTTTTTTTGAGGGAAGCCGTTCGTATTGAATGAGCGCATTTTTCGTTGCAGCAGAAATCGCCGTTATCTCTGTCGTTAGGAGAGATAACAATGGATTAACCAACGCGCGTTTAATCTTAAATATATCTGGATAGAAACGACCGTGTTCGGTAAAAAATACTTTCGCGCCAGTGCCAATACTGCCTAGAAGACCATATACATATGGCGTGTACTGGTGGCAGTGTACAATTTGAACGTCATGTTCTCGAATAAGGTGTCGTACACTACCTATAAGATGGGTGTCGAATCCAGGCTGCCGCTCCAAACAATGTATATTGACATCATCAGCCTGAAGCTGCTTGCCGATTTCACCAACGCGTCCGTCTATGCAAAGAATTGAGCAATTGTATTTTTCTCTATCCAAATTGGTGATCAAATGGCGGATAACTTGCTCGGTGCCGCCTATCGCCATATCGAACGTCACATGGAGAATGTTGATTATCGTCATGAGGGTAACTTTACGATGACCAATTCAGTAACTAATTATTGTTCTTTGATGTAATTTTGCCACCACAACTCAAATATCAAAAAGCTCCACAGCTCTGACGCGTAGCTTCTTTTGCCTTCTTGATGCGCATCCCAAATGGCGGTGAGTTTGCCCATGTCGAAATATTGAGATATACCGCTATCGGGGCCAAAAAGATATTTTTTTGCGATCTGATATATATCATGCTGCAACCACTGGGCGAGCGGAACAGAAAAACCCATTTTTTTCCGGTAGAGAATTTCATCACTCAGCAATTCGTCGAGGGACTTCTTAAGAATATATTTCTTTTCGCCATCTTTTAGCTTCAAGCTTGACGGAATGGAGGCTGCGTATTCGACCAATCGATAGTCGAGAAATGGGGCTCGCGTTTCAAGTGAGTTCGCCATGCTCATTCTATCGACTTTAACCAAAATGTCCCCAGGCAGATAGGTCTTCAAATCGGTATATAAAATTTTCGAGAGGTGATCATCTGTATCTGCTTTGTTGTAATAGTATTTGCTAATCTCCGAAGCATCGTAGTCAATAGTCTCTCTTTCGAAATCCCCGGTTACGATGTCGCTCCAAAGTTGTTCATTAAAAAACGAATTAGTAACGAAGAAACTGCGATCCGGGTCCAAAGACAGCGTGGCTAACAGAGAGCTTCCTTTGCGAAGATATGTGTTGTCACTATGAGATAGAAGCCTGGAGAGCGGCGGGAAAAAGGCAGATCGGACAATTGCGGGGACCAAACGGCGTAGGTTATTCTCCACCTGGTCGACTGTGTACTTGCTATAACCAGCAAACTCCTCGTCTCCACCATCTCCGGCTAGCGCTACGGTTACTACTTGCCGTGCGAGCTGCGAGACGAAAAAAGTAGGTACAAATGACGGGTCGGCAAATGGCTCATCAAAATAGCTGGCGATTTTAAGTAGGTTATCTTCGACATTTTCCTTTACCGTAAGCTCCCGATGGTTGGTTTGAAATCGCTCGGCTACTTTCTTTGCATAGTAAACCTCATCAAACTCTTTCGAACTAAAGCCGATTGAGCATGTTGTAATTGGTGTGGCGCTATTGCTCGCCATCATTCCCACTATGGCGCTAGAGTCTATGCCGCCACTCAAAAATGCGCCCAGCGGAACGTCGCTAACCATGCGTAACCGAACACTGTCCTCCAATAAATTATATGCGTCGGCCTGCATTTCCTCTTTCGATTTTGGGTGCGTGTTCGCAAACGATACATCCCAATACTGTTGCTTGGTTATATTTCCGTCACTGACCTTAAGCCAATGGCCCGGTTCGAGTTTATGTATTCCTTCGAATATTGTTTTGGGGTCGGGAACATATTGATAGAAAAAGTAGTCTTTCAGTGCATCAGAACGAATGTCTCGCTTAATATCCGGGGCTTTTAATATTGACTTAATCTCAGAAGCGAATACGAAACGCGTGCCACAGTTGTAAAAATACAGCGGCTTCTTACCTAAGCGATCCCGCGCCAAAAATAGTGAACGTTCCGACTTGTCCCAGATCGCAAAAGCAAACATGCCATTCAAGCGCTTAAGGCTTTCTACACCCTCCCGTTCATATAGAGCCAGAATAACTTCGGTATCTGTTTTTGTATTGAACAGTACGCCTTGTGATTCCAATTCTTTGCGTAGTTCCGGAAAATTATATACCTCCCCGTTGTATACAATAATGTAGCGTCCTGAACTGGACCACATTGGTTGGTTTCCCGCAGCAGACAAATCAATAATACTTAGCCGGCGATGGCAAAGAGCTATATCCTCATCAATAAACACACCGCCAGCATCGGGCCCGCGATGATAGATAGCGTTCGCCATATCAGTTAAAACGGCGTTATCCGTATCATTATCTTTAAGGCGGGTAAAGCCTGCTATTCCACACACAGCTCATGCTCCACGAAGGCTATAGACTAGGCGCCACTTTGATATGTATATGGCAATTGTCCGTTCACGAGACAAGAAAATAGTTCGGTATATTCGTTAGCCATTCTGGCTCCTGAGTATTTCTCATTTACAAACTTTCTACCAGCTGTGGCGATGTCGCGTGCATATTCGTCATCAGTTAGTAGCTTCTTCCAGTGTGATTTTAGCGCTTTTCTATCACCTGGGCTTGCAAGTAGCCCCGTTTTCTCATGTTCAATAAGTTGATCGACGCCAGGGATATTGTAAGCGGCTACCGGAAGTTCCATCGCCATAGCTTCCATTAAACATCTAGGTATACCCTCCAGGGTAGATGTCATCGCAAAAAGATCGAAGGTGCGCATTTGATCCAGTCGATCAAGCCTAAAACCGAGAAAGTGAATATTGCTAGCTGATTCCAAGGTCTGAGCCAGGTCTTCCAGCGACTGTCTCTCTGAGCCATCCCCTAGGAGGTTTAGTGTCAAACTGGGATCTTCTTGCCAAAGATCATCGAAAGTCAGTAACAGCTCTTCAACAGCTTTACGGGGAATCATCTGCCCCACAAATCCTATGCGCTTACCGTTAGCAGAACGCGGCTCAATGGAAGCGTCAAGTTTGCGATATGCATCGACCTCGCTTAGATCGACGCCGTTTTGGAT
>JBPCXM010000296.1:0-4784 GCA_051008535.1 Pseudomonadales bacterium
GTCGAAGAAATACTGTACCCGGCGATGGAAGACTTTCAACTCGATATTATGATCGGCGAAGGACCAGCGGCGCGCTCGATCAAGCTCGACCTGCCGCCGTTTACCCTGGTGGGAGCGACCACGCGCGCTGGTTTGCTGACCGCGCCGTTGCGTGATCGTTTTGGTATCGTGCAGCGATTGGAGTTTTATAATGTCAGCGACTTACAGTCGATCGTGCTGCGCTCGGCGGGTATTCTAAACGTCAGCATAGAGGGCGACGGGGCGACCGAGATTGCCCGTCGTGCGCGCGGTACGCCGCGCATCGCCAACCGCTTGTTGCGGCGAGTGAGAGATTACGCCGAAGTGAAAGTCGACGGTGTTATCACGCCTGATGTCGCTGATGCGGCGCTTAACATGTTGAATGTCGACCGCCATGGCTTCGACCAGATGGATAGAAAGCTATTGCTGGCGATGGTGGAGAAATTTGACGGCGGCCCAGTCGGTCTTGACAGCCTCGCGGCTGCAATCGGTGAAGAAAAAGGCACGATAGAAGAGGTGCTGGAGCCGTATCTTATTCAAGAAGGTTATATTACCCGTACGCCGCGTGGTCGGGTGGTAACCGCGTTGGCGTATCAACGATTGGGCTTACCAGCGCAGCCGCAGCCAGCGACGTTGAAGCTAGATTTGTAACTAGTGTAGTGCCCGGTATAGATGGCTGAAGTACAAACCGTTCATTTTGAGTTGCCCCTGAGGGTGTATATAGAAGACACCGACGCTGGTGGTATTGTTTACTATATAAACTACTTAAAGTTTATGGAACGTGCACGCACCGAGTTGCTGCGCTCGCTGGGTTTTGCCAAAACAGCGATTTTCAGCGAAGATTTGATGTTTGTTGTGCACTCGGCACAGATTAACTATATACGCCCTGCTAGATTAGACGAACTTCTGAGCGTTAGCGCAACGATTGCGGAGATGCGCCGTACCTATATGCTCTTTAAACAAACTATTACTCGTAGTGGCGAGCCGATATGCACGGCGGATGTTAAAGTAGCTTGTGTCGACAGACTCAGTTTGAAGCCAAGCGCCATGCCAGCAACCGTGCAGGCTGAAATACAAAATTTGATCACAAAACCGATGGAGAAAAATTAGTGGATGAGCCATTGTCATTGTGGAGCCTGGTAGTTAATGCCAGTGTGCTGGTGCAGATCGTCATGTTGTTACTGCTGCTGGCTTCTATCTTCTCTTGGGCAATGATTGTACAGCGCCTGATTATCTACCGTGACGCGCTGAGCTCGCTGGCGGAGTTTGAGCAGCAATTCTGGTCAGGTATTGATCTGAGTAAGTTATTCCGCCAGGCCAATGCACACGCACAAGACGGCGGCAATTCGAATGGGGTGGAAAGTATTTTTCGGGCCGGTTTCAAAGAATTTACCCGGTTACGGCAACAGGTGGGTGCCGACTCCGACGCCGTGATGGAAGGTGCGCAGCGCGGCATGCGTGTGGCAATGTCGCGCGAGGAAGAAAAACTGGAACACCATCTGGGGTTTTTGGCCACCGTTGGTTCGACCAGCCCGTATATTGGCCTATTTGGCACGGTGTGGGGCATTATGAATTCGTTTCGAGGTTTGGCAAATGTACAGCAAGCGACTATCGCCACCGTAGCCCCGGGTATTTCCGAGGCTTTGATTGCAACGGCGATGGGATTGTTTGCCGCCATCCCCGCGGTGATTGCTTACAATCGCTTTTCCAGCAAAGTGGAGCTGTTACTCAATCGTTACGAAACCTTTGCCGACGAGTTTTCTAGTATCTTGCATCGCCAGGTGCACGCCGGGGGACGCAAAGAAATGAAGACTACCCAACCATAATGGACAAGGTCAGACGCGCTGGTAAGAAACGCAAACCCATGTCCGACATCAATGTGGTGCCCTATATTGATGTCATGCTTGTGTTACTGATCATTTTCATGGTGACTGCCCCCATGTTGATGCAAGGCGTAGAAGTCGATTTGCCTCAAGCTAGCTCCGCGCCGGTAGATACGAAAGTGGAACCGCTGATCGTTTCGGTTAAAAAAGATGGCAGCTACTATATTAATCTGGGAGACGAAAAAGAAACGGTAGTGTCGCTGCAAGATGTGACAGAAAAGGTCGCCAAAATACTCAAGCGTAAGCCTGAAACACCGATCATGGTGTGGGGCGATACTAACGTCGATTATGGCAGTGTGATCGAGTTGATGGCAGGCCTACAGGGCGCCGGCGCTGGCGCGGTCGGCCTTGTCACCGAAAACCCGCTGTAGCTTCGGCAGTGGAGTAACAATGCAAGTGATCAAGGGTTTTATGTTACCCGCGTTAGTCACCACACTGCTGCATTTAGCCGTCCTGTTTTTGTTGAGTGCTAATTGGTCAACGACAACGTTTAAAACGCACGACATACGCCAAATAAAAAGTCTTAAAGCCACAATGGTGGCATTGCCGCCGAAGGCTAAAAGCAAACCGCAGCCGAAACCGTTGGAAAAGCCGAAACCGTTGGAAAAACCTAAACCCAAGGTCGAGCCTCCGCCTGTACAAAAACCGCAGCCAGTGGTAAAAAAAACCGAACCCAAGCTGACCACGAAACCGAAACAGGAAACCCCGGTCAAACCGGAGCCTAAACCCGACAAAGAAGCGCTTGCCCAAGCGCAAGCGAAAGCCGCTGAAATTCGCCGCCAGCAACAAGCGCAGCAGGCGTTAATGGCTGCCGCCGAGGAAGAAGACGAATTTGAGCAGGCCGAATCCGATGCTGAAGTGGCAGAAAGTTATATTGCAATGCTAAAACAAGTTATAGAAAATAATTGGAGCCGTCCGCCCAGTGCCAGAAACGGTATGCAGGCAGAATTGCTAATACAGTTGGTACCCACCGGGGAAATCGTCAGTGTTAATGTCGTGCAGAGCAGCGGTAATGCTGCGTTCGATCGCAGCGCGGAAAATGCGGTAAAAAGAATTGGCCGTTTCGGTGAGTTGCAAGGTATGCCCGGTCCGGTTTTTGAGCGCTATTTCCGTAAACTGCGCTTTCGTTTTAGGCCAGAGGATTTGCGTTCGTGACTATTACTAATAAATTGACCCTGCAGGCGCCAAACAAAAAGCCGCCGCAGGCGCTTAAAAATAAACTGTTGTTGTTGACGCTTATGCTGTGCAGTTTGGCTGCACATGCCGCAGAGTTGACCATTGAAATAAATCAGGGACAAGACAATCCCACGGCCATCGCCATAGTGCCGTTTGATAGCGGCCGATTATCATTGTCGGAAAACGTCGTGCCCATCATCAATGGCGATTTGAAGCGCAGCGGCTTGTTCGAACCGTTAGCCAAGGAGGATATGCTCAGCCAGCCGCATGAACGTAAGGATGTGTTCTTCCGCGACTGGAACGCACTAGATGTCGAGTTTTTGGTGGTAGGCCGAATCAAACGCGGATCGGAGCAGCGTTTGGAGATACAGTTTGAGCTTTTCGATGTGGTTAAACAAAAACGCGTGATGGTTGAGAAGATTTCCGGCGCCGAGGCGCAGCTACGTGACATGGCCCACATCATCAGCGATAAAGTATACGAGCAAGTCACTGGAGTGCCCGGCGCGTTCAATACGCGGATTGTTTATGTATCGGCCGCGAGTCGCGAGGAAAAGCGGCTCAATTTTCGCTTGATGCGCGCCGACTCCGACGGTGCGCGGGAGAAGCTTATTCTAGAATCGGAAGAGCCTATTCTGTCACCTACCTGGTCGCCCGACGCCAAAGAAATAGCCTATGTATCGTTTGAAAGCGGCCGGCCGGCGATTTACCGGCAGAATCTCGCTACCGGCGAGCGTGACAAGCTGACCAATTTCCGCGGTCTTAACAGCGCACCGGCCTGGTCGCCAGACGGGAAAAAAATGGCGATGGTGTTGTCCAAAGACGGAAGCCCCGACATTTACGTTATGGATTTGGCAAGTAAACAATTGAAGCGCTTGACGCGTAATTCTGCGATTGATACCGAACCGGGCTGGTCGCCCGACGGGCAGAGCATAATATTTACTTCGGATCGCGGGCGTAAGCCACAAATTTACAAAGTGACACTCGCTACCGGCCGTATTGAACGGTTAACATTTGAAGGTGACTACAACGCACGCGCGACCATGCGTCATGACGGCAACGGATTGATCATGGTACACCGAAGCGAGGGCGCTTTTCACATCGCCGAGCTGGATTTTAAATCCGAGCGGACCAATGTGTTAACGCGTACGTCGCTCGATGAATCACCCAGTCTGGCGCCGAACGACAGCATGATAATATATGCCACCCAACAGAACAGACGTGGTATTCTCGCCGCCGTGTCGGTCGACGGCAATGTTAAATATATCTTGCCGGCTACAAATCGTGATGTGCGCGAGCCCGCTTGGTCGCCTTTATTAAGCAAATAACATGGTACTCCGACAAGAATGATAATGGCGTATTCAGAGCCGCACAGAACTTTCCCTGCTAGACGCGTCCGTGCAGGCATAGCGATTCATATGTCAAGCGGGCGCACCAAAAGTAGGCGCTCGAGGCGCCGCCGCGGGGGAAGTTCTATGACGCTCCCTTCGGGCTTGCCTGTCTGCGCCCGCTGCAGCGTTGCTTTGCCTTGCCGTAGGGCAGCACACTATGTCTTCGGAAAAGCGCCTTGCCGCGAACGCAGACATGCAAGCGGAATACGCCATTATCATGCTTGTCGGAGTACTACTATCAACTCTTCGAACCGAGGCTAAACTATGAAACTGATTAAAATACTGTGTTGCTCCCTGGCTTTCACCCTGCTGCTGAGCG
>JBPCXM010000297.1:0-8389 GCA_051008535.1 Pseudomonadales bacterium
TTATTGGCGCTACTCTCAACTTTTTGGCACCACCAGACTTGACGCAAGCGGCCCAGCCCCCGCCCGGATTTTGGGGCTTTATCGACACCTACTTGATTCAGGGACTGTTCCATGTTGTGGGCGTGATTTTTATTGCTTCGTTGAAGGTGTTGGTTGTACCGCTGGTATTCGTTTCATTGGTATGTGGCAGTAGCGGCCTCGGTGGTGACAATTCGCGTATGGGATCGATCGCGACCAAAGCCATGTTGTTGTATCTGATGACCACTGCGTTGGCGATCAGCATCGCGCTTTCTCTGGCGTTGCTGGTGCAGCCAGGGGTCGGTATCGAGGTTCCAACCAGCAGTGGTTTCGTTGCCCCGGAACCGCCGGCCTTGAAACAAGTATTGATTAATATCTTCCCTAGCAATCCGATCAAGGCGATGGCAGACGGCAATATGCTGCAAATCATTGTCTTTGCACTGTTGTTTGGATTAGCGGTAAGCAAAGCGGGTGAACACGGCGCCAGGGTGCGGGCGTTTTTTGACGACATCAACGAAGTGATCATGCAAATGGTCCATATTTTGATGAATCTCGCACCCTATGGGGTGTTTTGTTTGATAGCTGGACTGTTTGCTAGAGAGGGGATCGGTGTTTTTGGCAACCTGCTTACTTATTTCTTAACGGTAGTCGCTGCGCTATTAATACACGCCTTGCTAGTGTATGGCAGTCTGCTGACCTTTTTGGGACGGCTGAACCCGGTACGTTTTTTAAAGAAGATGCGTCCGGTGCAACTATTCGCTTTTAGCACAGCGTCCAGCGCCGCGACGCTGCCGGTGACCTTGGATGTTGTCGAACATCGTTTGGGTGTCGATAACTCGGTAGCCTCTTTTACCGTACCCCTAGGCGCTACCATTAACATGGACGGCACCGCTATCATGCAAGGTGTGGCCACGGTGTTTATTGCCCAGGCTTATGGTGTTGATATCGGTTTAAGCGGCTACTTGGCCGTTATCGCCACTGCGACGCTGGCGTCGATCGGTACGGCGGGAGTACCGGGTGTAGGTCTGATTATGCTGGCCATGGTATTGCAGCAAGTGAACTTGCCGGTGGAGGGCATAGGTATGATTGTCGGTGTTGACCGCCTGCTTGATATGCTGCGCACAGCGGTCAATGTTACTGGCGATGGTACCGTTTCTTGTCTGGTTGCCAAATCGGAGAATGCGTTGAACGAGGATGTTTATTCGCGCCCTATCGAACAGATACTGGCTGATGAAGCGGCTGCCGAAGCGAGCTAACGTTTAGATGATGTTGCAGCATATCTTTGTATTTTTAGTCGTCCTGGCGATGTCGCCACTGGTGGACGCACAATCTTCCTCTGCTGAGCGAAAAGCGATAGACAACGCGCTGGCGCTGACCGGAGTTGATACAGCGCTCGAACAGCTGGATTCGGCCTACCACCATAGTCTTGCTGTTAGTAAGTCCGGTTACGAACTAAACGACGTAGAGCTTAAAACACTAGACCAGGCGCTAGCGCGGTTTAACGCCGCCGCGGTAAAAAAGCAGCTGCGTGACTATCTCTTAACGCAGTATCAAGAACGCCCCATGCAGTCGGTGCTGAGTCTGCAAGGGAGTAAAGTTGCGGAAAAATTTCGCAGCTACGAACGTATCGCCAGCTCGCCGCAGCAACTGGAAAAGCAGCAGCAATATCTCGATACCATGGATGAACATCCATTTACCGAAACCCGCCTTGGATTATTGCGCACGCTAAAAGAAGCCACCCATACCGTAGATTTCGCAGCGCTTATGAAGGCGCACGCCGATGTGGATACCGCTGTGGCACTGGATATGGTCAGCACCGAATTCATTAGCCGCAATGACAGTCAGGGTGTACTTTTATGGCAGCGCAAGCTGGAGCAAAGCTATAAGGAACAATTCGACCAGTTCGGCGACGGTTACCAGATATTTGCCTACCGTTGGATCAACAACGATGACGTCAGAAAATATATCGAGCTTTGGCAGGACAAAAACGTGCAATGGTTTCTGGAAACCGTGCTGGCCGGCTTACGCCAGGTTTTACAGGCGCAGCACAAGACTTTAGTCGAAGATCTCGCACCTTAATTTAAGCATTCCCATAATCAGTCCGTCGTGGTAACCAGCGTCGCACCAGTTGGGCAGCACATTCGGGTTGCTGCTGCAGCAATTTTTGCGCAGTGCTTTGCACCGCATCCAGCAGTTCCGCGTCACGCTGCAGGTCGGCAATCCGAAATTGCAGCATCCCCGTTTGCCGAGTGCCTAACACTTCGCCTGGACCGCGCAGCTTGAGATCTTGTTCGGCGATATGAAAGCCGTCGCTACTGTTGCGCAAAGTCTGCAGTCGCTGCTTGCCGGCCGCGCTGAGTGGGCGCTGGTACATCAACACGCAGTGGCTCGCCACCGCGCCCCGTCCCACCCGGCCACGCAACTGGTGAATTTGCGCCAATCCGAGGCGTTCAGCATTCTCAATGATCATCAGGCTGGCATTGGGTACATCTAACCCTACCTCGATGACGGTGGTAGCCACCAGCAAATCTATGCCGCCATGTTTGAAGCTCGCCATCATGGCCGCTTTTTCAGCCGCTTTCATGCGCCCGTGCAACAGCGCAATACGAAGTTCAGGCAGCGCTTGCTGCAGTTCCAACGCGGTTTTTTCGGCCGCCTGACATTGCAAGACATCCGATTCCTCAATCAATGTGCACACCCAGTATGCTTGCCGTCCATCCTTGCATGCCTGCTGCACGCGCTGCACGACCTGTGCGCGGCGCTGGTTGTCCAACACGCTGGTGGTTACCGCACTGCGCCCGGGAGGAAGCTCGTCGATGATCGATACATCCAGATCAGCATACGCCGTCATTGCCAGGGTGCGTGGAATGGGGGTGGCGGTCATAATGATTTGATGCGGGCATATGCCGGACTGCATTGCCTTTTGGCGCAGCGTTAGCCGCTGGTGTACGCCGAAGCGGTGTTGCTCGTCGATGACAATCAAGCCCAACTGCGCGAACTGCACGCTCTCCTGGATAAGGGCGTGCGTACCCATAATCATTTGTGCCGCGCCGCTGGCGATAGCTTCCAGCTCGGGCTGGCGTTGCTTCGCGGTCATCTGCCCCGACAGGCGCACGCAACGAATCCCCAATTTTTCAAACCATTGAGTAAATGCCAGAAAATGTTGTTCGGCGAGTATTTCGGTTGGTGCCATCAAGGCCGCTTGATACCCGCAACTAATTGCACGCAATGCCGCCAATGCCGCCACCACCGTTTTACCACAACCCACGTCACCCTGCACTAGTCGCAGTGTGGGCACGTTGTTGTTCAAATCTTGCTTAAGTTCTTCCGTGACGCGCTGTTGTGCATTCGTTAGGGTAAAACCCAAGTTTTCACTGAAGAGCGCAAGTAAATTGCTATCCTCGTTCAGTGCCGGTGCCTGCAAAGTTTGGATGCGGCGGCGTAGCTGCAACAAGCTTACGTTATGCGCGACCAGCTCCTCGAAGGCCAATCGTTGCTGGTACTTTCTTAAATCATGCTCGTTATTTGCAGGAGGAGCGTGTAAGTATCGGATAGCCGCGTTAAGCGATATGGGGCTTGGGCTGGACTCCAAAGGCAGGTAATTCTGCACGGGATATTTTTGCAAACCTTGAAGAGCCTGCTGCACCAGTTTGCGAAAACTCGCTTGCTGTAAGCCTTCGGTACTTGGGTAAACGGGAGTAAGCTGTTGTGCCAACTCTACGTCACCGCCTTCTTGGATCAGTTGGTATTCCGGATGAATGCACTCCAGGCCTTGCGGGCCTGGTCGAATCTCGCCGAAGAATCGAACGCGGGCACCGGTCGAAAGGCTGTTTTTTTGCGCGGCGGAAAAATGAAACAACCTAATGCTAATGAGGCCGGTGCCGTCTTGCACGCGACACAGCAAACTGCGCCGTCGCCCGCCGCCAATGCCACTGGCACGTATCTCACCTTCAAACAGCGCGTGTTGATAAATACGCAAACTACCGATAGGAATAATATGGGTGCGGTCTTCGTAGCGAATAGGAAGATGAAATAGCAGGTCTTGCACGTTGGTAACACCAATGCGCCCGAGTCGTTCCAGGGTTTTGGGCCCTACACCGTGTAGTGTGCTGACAGCGACGGAGGCTAGCGGGTCGGTGGTGGTAGCGGGCATGAATAAAGCTATTATAATGCTGCAATGAAGCAACATAGTATCGTAATTATTGGTTGCGGCGATATTGGCGTCGAGCTGGGTGGGCGGCTACACCGTCTTGGCCACAAGGTTTATGGTGTGCGTCGCAGTCCTGAAAAACTGCCGGAGTTTATACAAGGAATCGGCGCCGACTATATGAATGAGGCAGACCTGAAACAACAGCTTGCGCAGGTGGCGGCTGACTATGTGGTCGTTACCCTCACGCCGGCGACCTTCACGGCTGAGGCCTATCAGCAGTGTTTTGGCGAAGGTACGCGCAATATATTGGCGGCCTTAAGCATCGTGCCGCCGCGACGTTTGTTGTATGTGTCCAGCACTGGCGTTTACCATCAAGCCGATGGCGAATGGGTGGACGAAGATTCGGCGACAGAACCGCATCAATTCAGTGGTGAGAATATACTGGCGGCGGAGAAGGAAGTCTTGAGCAGCTCGTCGCCGGCGACTATTGTGCGTTTTGGCGGAATCTATGGTCCTGGCCGTTTGCGCCTGATTAAGCAACTGCAAGCGGGAGGGGCGATCACAGCGTCGTGGAATTTCAGCAATCGCATCCATCGCGATGATTGTGCAGGCATGCTTGGGCATTTGCTGCTGTTGGATGCCCAGGGTGCCGTCATTGATGACTGTTATGTTGGTGTCGATAGCGAGCCAGTGCCGTTGCAGGAAGTGCAGCGCTATCTGGCTCAATGTATGGGGCTAAACCCGGCAGTGGCGGCAGAAACTACACGACAACGTGGTGGCAATAAGCGCTGTTCAAACAAGCGGATAGTAGCGAGCGGCTTCGAGTTTGAATACCCGAGCTACCGTGAGGGTTATGAAGCGGTACTGCTGGCAGAAGGCCTTATAGCACCATAATCGCTTCGACCTCAATCGTCGCACCTTTCGGCAATGCAGCAACGCCAACGCAGGCGCGTGCCGGGTAGGGTTCGTCCAGATACCGGCTCATGACCGCGTTGACTTTGCCGAAGTCATTCAAATCGGTCAGCGAAATATTCAATTTAACCGTCTTATTCAGGTTGCCGCCGGCGGCTTCCGCCACGGCGCGCAAATTTTCAAATACCTGCTTCGCCTGCGCTTCAATACCGCCCTGCACCAGTTCCATGGTGTTGGGATCTAGAGGGATCTGGCCGGAAAGGTACACGGTATTGTTGGCCTTTACCGCTTGTGAATATGGCCCAAGAGCCTCGGGTGCGTGCGTGGTATGGATAATGGCTTTGTTGCTCATGTGATCTCACATTCTACGTTTTAACTCTGATCACCCGGGTGACCGATTTGATGCTGCGAATGCGGCGCATAATGCGCGCCAAGTGAACGCGATTTTTGACGCCGAGTTCCAAATACACAATGCTAAACGTGGCGTCACGATCTTCGGTGCTGATTTTATCAATTTGCACATCCAGGCTGCTGACTTTATTTGCCATTTCGGCGATGATACCGCGCTGGTTTTCAACCTCAACCCGTAATTCAACGGTAAAATCACCCTGTACGTCGTCGGCCCAGCGCAGCGCGACGCATTTTTCCGGATTATCGCGCTGCTCTGCGATGTTGTGGCAGTTATCTATATGCACCACCATGCCGCGCCCGGCGCTGATGTGGCCAACGATATGGTCACCCGGAATGGCGCGGCAGCATTTGCCGAAGCTGATCATCACACCTTCGGCATCGCGAATGACAAGAGGTGTGGCTGATTTGTTGCCGTTTATATTCTGCTTGTCGTTTGACGCGTGTTCGTCTTCGTCTTCGGCGACTAGGCGGCGTGCAGTCAGAAAAGCCACGCGATTGCCGAGGCCTATGTCTTCGAGAATATGATCGAAATTGGTGTGACTGGTGTCGTGCAGCAGTTGCTCCATCTGGCTGTCTTCCAGCCTGGCTATGCTCGAGCCGATATTGTTAAGCGCTTTTTCCAGTAAACGGCGACCCAGTTCGATCGATTCGGTGTGGCGCTGGTTTTTTAGAAAATGGCGGATATTACTGCGCGCTTTGCCGCTAACGGCAAAGTTAAGCCATGCCGGATTAGGCTGAGCCCCCGGCGCGGTAATGATTTCTACGGTTTGCCCGTTTTGCAGGGGTTCGCTCAGCGGCGCGAGCCGCCGATTGATACGACAAGCGACACAGCTATTGCCGACATCGGTATGCACCGCATAGGCAAAATCGACCGCTGTTGAGCCGCTTGGCAATTCCATAATCGCGCCCTTGGGAGTAAACAGATACACCTCATCGGGAAACAGGTCGGTTTTAACGTGTTCGATAAACTCCTGGGAATTGCCCGCGCGCTGCTGCAGTTCGAGCAGGCCTTGCACCCATTGGCGAGCGCGAACATGACTGCCGCTGCCTGATTCTTCATCAGTTGACTTGTACAGCCAGTGGGCGGCAATGCCGTTGTTGGCCATGTCTTCCATTTCTTCGGTGCGAATCTGAATTTCCACCGGCACGCCGTGCATGCCGAATAATATCGTATGCAAGGACTGGTAACCGTTTGCTTTTGGAATGGCGATATAATCCTTGAAGTGGCCGGCGACCGGCTTATACAAGTTGTGCATGGCGCCGAGCACGCGATAGCAGCTGTCGACGTTGTCGACGATGATGCGAAACGCGTACACATCCATAATTTCAGAAAATGATTTTCTTTTATCGCGCATTTTCTCGTAGATGCTGTACAGGTGTTTCTCTCTGCCCAGCACGCGCGCCTTATGGCCCTCACTCTCGAGGCGGGTTTCAATCGCTTGCTTGATCTGGTTGACGATCTCCTTGCGGTTGCCGCGCGCATTGCGCACCGCGGCGGCAATCCGATTGCTGCGCATGGGGTAGAGGGCGGCAAAACCCAGATCCTCGAATTCCACGCGTACGGTATTCATGCCCAGGCGGCTGGCAATAGGAGCATAAATATCCAGCGTTTCGCTGGCAATGCGGTGGCGTTTTTCCGGGGTCAGCGCACCCAAGGTGCGCATGTTGTGAAGCCTATCAGCGAGCTTGACGAGAATGACGCGGATGTCGCGCGACATCGCCAGAGCCATCTTTTGGAAATTTTCGGCCTGTGCTTCGGCGCGCGTACTAAAGTCTATCTTGGCGAGTTTGCTGACACCGTCGACCAGCTGTGCGACTGTGTCACCGAATTGATCGCTGAGCGCCTCCTTGCTGATGCCGGTGTCTTCGATGACGTCATGCAACATGGCCGCTATAAGACTCTGCGAGTCCATATGCATATCGGCCAAAATGCTGGCAACCGCCAGAGGGTGGGTAACGTAGGGTTCGCCAGTGCGGCGTGACTGTCCGTCATGCGCCTGCTCGGCATAAAGATAAGCGCGTTTAACCTGGTTTATCTGGGCGGGAGGCAGATAGTCTGAGAGAGCGGTGGATAAGTTTTCTATATTCTGCAATCTAAATTCTCGACCTTATCGCATAGCTCCGCTATCACATCAGTGGCGGCGGTTCTTCTTTGTTTTCGATCGTGTTTTCGGCAGGTTCCGATATTGCCGGGGCTTCGGGGACTTGGGTGATTTCGTTGCTGTCAGTTTCTGCAGTATCGGTGATGAAATCCATGCTGACGCCCGTGTCTTGCAATTCTTCGCGTAAGGCTTGCTCGGCCCGTTCGGCTTCGATCAAGATATCGGCGTTGATCAGGTTTTCTTCTATTTCGCGCAATGCCAACACTGTAGGTTTGTCGCCGTCTTCCTTAACTAGTGGCTCTTTGCCGCCAGTCGCGATTTGACGCGCACGTTTGCTGGCAATCATCACCAGTTCAAAGCGATTATTAACGTTCTTAAGACAGTCTTCTACGGTAACTCGTGCCATGCGATACTCTCGATGCCTGAAATTTTTGCAAGCCGAATATTTTAACTCGAATAGTCTAAATTTGATAGCAATTGTGCAAGTAAGCCGGCATGCCGCTCCTGCTGCACATTGAGGCGCAGTTGGCTGCAGTGCATAATGGCTTGTAAATCGTCCAATGCCTGGTCGAAATCATCGTTAATCACGAGAAAATCGGCGGCTTGATAGTGCGAAATTTCATCGACCGCGGCTTGCATGCGTTGCGCAATAATATTCGTCTCGTCCTGACCGCGCTGCGTTAGGCGTTGTTTTAGCGCCGGCAACGAAGGTGGAACGATGAAAATCGCCACCGTTTCGGGCAGCTGTTCTTTTATCTGCTGCGCGCCCTGCCAATCGATTTCCAGAACAACATCA